>JBKBWE010000058.1:0-11895 GCA_046289145.1 Sediminibacterium sp. | reverse complement strand
AGTTGCTAATTGGTCCAATGGCTTTAGGACTAGCTGGCTTGGGTTCTGATGGTTTTTGCATCAGCTTGTGAAAATTATTCAAGGATGCTTCTGCTTCGCGGTAACTTAAAATGATATTACCTATTTCTTGTAATGGTCCAAAAATAAAGAAGGAGTAAAATGTCAATGTCATTACTTCTCCTGCTGTTAGCTTTCCTTGAAATACCAACCACAATAAAGTGAACATAATTATTTGTCGGAGCAAGTTTACGAATGTGCCTTGCACAAAACTTAATGATCGAATGCTTTTTACTTTTCGTAATTCGAGGCCTAAAATCTTGTAGGTGTTTTTATTCAGTCGGTTAATTTCTTGTTCAGTTAATCCCAAACTTTTTACTAATTCTATATTGCGCAAACTCTCTGTGGTAGTGCCCGCTAGGGTAGTGGTCTCTTTTACAATATCTTTTTGAATGGCTTTAATGCGCTTACTTAAAAAGCTGGTAAGTAAGGAAAGAAACACAATACCTACTGCATAAATGGGCATGATACTCCAATGCAAACGGAAGGAGTAAACAGAAATAAATACAATACCTACGAGTATACTAAAGAGCACATTAATAAATGCAATAATAAATTTTTCTGTATCGGTTCTCACTTTAGAAAGAATGGATAAAGTCTCTCCACTTCTTTGGTCTTCAAATTCTTGATAAGGCAACTGCATCGAATGCTTTAATCCATCCGTAAAAATTTTTGCACCAAATTTTTGAACTATAACATTGCTCATATAATCCTGAAATGCCTTGGCAATTCTAGAGATCATGGCCACACTAATCAATATGCCTAAAAAACCCAGTACGCCCCAAATAAATTCCGATTCGGTTCTGGTGCCTGTTGCAACAAATTGTTTTTGCTCGTTAAAGTAACCAGTTTGCAAAGGATGCATACCATATTGGTCTAATAGCTTACCAAAAAAGTAGGGATCGAGCATGCTAAAGCTCTGGTTGATGGCTGCCAATAGCAATGCCAATCCAATCAGCCATTTATAAGGTTTGAGGTATTGTAGCAGTAATTTCATGGTAGGGGCAAAGTTACCATTTGAGGCATTATCCACCGCTGTTAATAATAACATCATCTTGAATAGTGGTAAATAGCGCTTTTAATTGGTAACTTCAGAAAACCCTATTTTATGCGTTGGAGAAAATTCAATGGAGAAAACATCGTATTACCTATTAAAGATGCGGTAGAGGAAGCCATCAAAAGAGAAACCGCAAAAGGCACTAAACTAAAAGTTTGTATTGGCACCGACAGCCAGGTTAAAGGAGAAGACACTGAGTTCGCAACAGTGATTGTATTCTTGCGCGAACACAGTGGTGGCTTTATGTACATCCACAACGAAAAAACCAAACAACGGTATCATTTAAAAGAAAGAATGCTTACCGAAGTGGCCAAGAGCATTGAAATTGCTTACGAACTTTGCCCTTTGTTTATTGAGCACCATATTGAAATGGAAGTGCATGCTGACATTAATACCAATCCCATGTTTAAAAGCAATGATGCTTTGCGCGAAGCAATGGGATATATATTGGGAATGGGTTTTGCCTTCAAAGCCAAGCCAGATGCATTTGCCAGCAGTTGTTGTGCAGACAAAGCAGTGAACTAAAAAAAACTCATTAAAAGTTCTGTAATAGTGCCCGCAATGATGCGGCAAGCAGGGCTTGTTTTTTTACTTCAAATAATGGTGCCTTATCTTTTGGTAAGCGCATGGAATATTCTTTTCCCGCAGACAAAGCTTTTTCAAATCCTGGGTTCCATTTATTAAATTGTTGAATGTCTAAACTAAGCTCGTTGGCTATCACCAATGATTGATACCTGCCAGTAATTTTTATTTCTGTAGAGTTGGCCAATTCTTCTGGACTCAATAAAGAAGTATTTCCGTTTTGTGGCGTATTCTCTTTCTGGTATTTGGTTTCAGCAGCAGTCATCGTGGTCCATCCACCACCACCTTCCATTACATAATGGGTGGCAATAAATTTCTTTACATGGTTGCGTGTTTCTTCTGGTAAATGATATTGCAATTGCCAAAAATCTCTACTGCCCGTTTTTTTGATGGCTTGTCTAACCCTTCCTGCACCTCCGTTGTAGCCTGCTACTACTAAAAGCCAATCGTTAAACTGGGCAAATAATTCACGCATTATTTTTGCTGCAACATGGGTGCTCTTGTTGTAATCCATGCGCTCATCAGGGTTGCGTACACTTAAGCCAAAACGTTTTGCTTCAAAGTCCATGATTTGCCAAGGACCTGCTGCACCTGCCCATGATACCACTCCTGCACCTAAATTACTTTCGATGACACTGAGGTATTTCATTTCTTTAGGCACGCCATATTGTACCAATACTGCATCATATAAATCAAAATAGGGTTTGCCCCATAGCTTCATTTTTTCTAAAGACTTGGTATGCTTACGCATGTATTCTTGTACGAAGGAAACCGCTCTGGGATTCAGTTGTGCGGCATAAGGCTTAGAAGCATCAAACTTGTTTTTGAAGAGCGATTTAAAACCAAACTTATCGGTGGTGCTGTCTTTTTGTGCATGAGCACTAGTGTTTGGGAGCATGCATAATCCTACTAATATTGCTTGTATAAATAATCGCAATAGATTTTTTATAGATTGATTATAGCTGCAGTTTTTCATGATTTAAGCTCCATCAATTGAGCACTCAATTGCAATAGATTCATTTCATCAAAAGAACGCGTCATGAGTTGCAAACCAAATGGCATTCCATTGGGATGCGTAAACAAAGGAATGGAAATAGCAGGTATGCCCACCAAGTTGGGATACACAGTATAAATATCTGCTAAGAACATTTCAATAGGATCATCCGATTTTGCGCCAATTGTAAATGCAGTTGATGGAACAGTAGGAGAAAGGATGGCATCGTATTCGCTGAAAATAGCGTCAGTTCGTTGTTTCAGCAGTTGACGAACTTGTTGTGCTTTGGTAAAATAGGCATCAAAAAATCCCTCGCTCAACACAAATGTGCCGAGTAAAATTCTTCTTTTAACTTCCTCACCAAAACCTTCTGAGCGAGAGGCTTTGTACATTTCGGTTAAATCAATTCCTTCTTTATTGGTTCTATGACCAAAGCGTACTCCATCGTATCTAGATAAATTACTGGATGCTTCTGCAGTGGTTAATACATAATATGTGGGCACCACGTATTCGAGTAAATTAAAATCGATGGCTTCCACTGTATGCCCTGCTGCTTGCATACTTTTTATAAAGGCAAAACTTTGTTCTTGTATAGCTGCATCTAAAGAAGGATGATTCAATGCTTCTTTAAAATAGGCTAATCTGTATTTTTTTTTGGGTGCTTCAATTGCACTACTGTATTTTTCAACGGGCCGCTGAGAAACAGTGCTATCATATTCATCGGCACCCGCAATTACTTCTAATACCAATGCGGCATCTTCAACGGTGGTAGAAAAAATACCAATTTGATCAAAGGAAGATGCATAAGCAATCAACCCATACCTCGAGATTCTTCCGTAGCTGGGTTTAATTCCCACCACACCACAAAAATCTGCTGGCTGTCTTACCGATCCGCCTGTATCGCTTCCCAAGCTAATCATGCAGAGTCCTGCTTGCACAGCAACTGCAGATCCCCCTGAAGAGCCTCCTGAAACTTTATTGGTATCAGCTGCATTGCGAACAGGGCCAAATGCAGAATTTTCATTGCTGCTGCCCATGGCAAATTCATCGCAGTTTTGACGACCAATAATAATGGCTCCGGCGGCTAATAATTTTTCGGTAACCGTAGCGTTGTAAACGGACTCAAAATTGCCCAACATTTTTGAACTGGCAGTAAGCGTATGGCCTTTATGGGCAATCACATCTTTTAGCCCCACTACTACACCGTGTAATGGACCTGTCAGCACACCATTGGCTGCTGCTGCATCTAACTGCTTTGCTTTTTCTACTGCTTCGGTTTCGTAAACTTCTAAAAACGCATTTAAGTGGGCATTTTCAGCGATGGCCTTAGTATAAAAAAGAACGGCCTCCACACAAGTGGTTTGGCCGTTTTGCAATGCTGTATGAAATGCTTTGATTGTAGTAAAACCAAACATTACGCGGTTGTGCTGTCTTTTTCTTTAATGCCTTCTTCTAATTCTTTCTTCACGTTATTCTTGGCGTCGTTAAATTCACGGATACCTTTACCAAGACCTCTCATGAACTCAGGAATTTTTCTTCCACCAAATAAAACTAGGACTACGATACCAATGATCAGTAATTCCTGAAAACCTAAACTTCCCATAGTATATTATTTAATGCCGTAAAGTTAAGGCAAAACTGAACCACAAACCCAATAAAAAAAGCGCCTCGATAATTCGGGACGCTTTTTTTGATAATTTATCGTTCTACTAGAAACGTTTTTCTTTAATACGAGCACTTTTACCGCTTCTTTCACGTAGGTAAAACAACTTCGCACGACGTACTTTACCTTTTTTGTTCAAGATAACTGACTCAATATTTGGAGATTGGATGGGGAACAAACGCTCAACACCTACACCATCAGAGATTTTACGTACGGTAAATGAAGCAGTAGCTCCTACACCTTGTAGTTTAATAACATCTCCGCGGAAAGACTGGATACGCTCTTTACCACCCTCTACAATCTTATAGTTAACGGTAATATTATCACCAGCTTTGAAGCTAGGTAATTCTCTTTTCGTGGTCAATTGTTCGTGAACAAACTGTACTGCTGCCTGCATAACATTTATTTTTATCGGACGGCAAAGGTAATGGGAATATTTTAAAAAATGCAAATTTTCATGAATTTTCTATCGAGCTACGTTTACAGCCCTCTTTTCCCTAATTACCGTCACCCTAATTTGACCTGGATAGGTCATTTCTGTTTGTATTTTTTGTGCTATTTCAAAACTGAGTTTATCGCTGTCTACATCGCTTACTTTATCTGCCTCTACAATCACGCGTAACTCACGTCCTGCTTGTATTGCATACGCTTTCTCTACCCCTTGGTAAGCCAATGCTAGGTTCTCTAAATCTTTGATTCTTTGCAGGTATTGCTGCATAATTTCCCTTCTAGCACCGGGTCTTGCACCGCTAATGGCGTCGCAAGCCTGAACAATAGGAGAAATCACGTACAACATTTCCATTTCGTCGTGGTGAGCCCCAATTGCGTTTACTACCGCAGGGTTTTCGCCATATTTCTCAGCCAATTTAGCCCCTAATAATGCGTGGCTTAATTCGGTTTCTTCATCCGGAACCTTGCCTATATCGTGCAATAATCCCGCTCTCTTAGCCAGTTTAGGGTTCATACCTAACTCGGAAGCCATAATCCCACATAAATTGGCTGTTTCACGACTATGCATCAATAGGTTTTGGCCGTAAGAAGAACGGAAACGCATTTTACCTACAATTCTAATTAACTCTTTGTGTAACCCATGGATGCCCATTTCTATTACGGTGCGCTCCCCAATTTCCATTACCTGGTCTTCTAATTGACGACGGGTTTTTTCTACCACTTCTTCAATACGTGCTGGGTGAATACGTCCATCGGATACCAATCGCTGTAAACTCAAGCGGGCAATTTCTCTTCTAAGTGGATCAAAACTGCTGAGGATAATAGCTTCCGGCGTATCATCCACAATTAAATCAACTCCAGTAGCGGCTTCAATGGCACGGATATTACGACCTTCTCTACCAATGATTTGACCTTTTATTTCGTCGGTTTCTAAGTTGAATACGGTAACGGTATTCTCAATAGTATGCTCCGCAGCAGTTCGCTGTATAGACTGAATAACAATCTTACGGGCTTCTTTATTGGCCTTTTGCTTAGCGTCTTCAATAATTTCTTGTTGCAATGACAATGCCTGTGTGTGCGCTTCCTGCTTCAAGCTTTCAATTAACTGGGCTTTAGCGTCTTCAGCAGTTAAGCCAGCCACTTTTTCTAATCGGCGGATATGCTCTTCTTGGTGCTTCTCTAATTCTGTTCTTTTGATATTTACCAACTCAATCTGACGGTTCAAATTTTCTTTGATAGCATCGTTTTCTTTCACCTGCTTTTCAATGCTGGCTTCCTTTTGGTTGATGGTAATCTCTTTTTGTTTGATGCGATTTTCTACTTCGCCAATCTTGCGATTGCGCTCATTTACATCACGCTCATACTCCGATTTTAATTGTACAAACCTTTCTTTTGCTTCTAATTGCTTCTCCTTTTTAATGGTTTCTGCTCTTAGTTCAGCTTCTTTTAAAATGGTTTGCGCCTGTAATTCGGCGTCTTCTACTTGTTTTTGGGTGTTTTTTGCAAAAATGACTTTACCCGCTACAACACCCGCTACTAGGGCTACTACAGCTGATATGATGGAAATAATTATTGGATCCATGTTCTTGGCAAGGGTTTAAAACGTTCACAATTCTATTTAGCAGATCAAATCTCATTTATATATAATAAGTAATTGACTTGCTACGAAGATAACAAGAAGATAGGAGATTTTTGAGTACAGCAATAAATTAGCTATTCTCTTCCAATGCTTTATCGATGGATTGAGCCAGTTCTTTAATCTGTTTGGAAGTTTCATCGGCCAGTAAAGCCAGTTTAGCATTGTCTTTTTGCTCGGTGGCAAACCAAAGCAATACCATGGCCAAGTAGTCTTGGGTGTCTTTGCCCGCAAAATCAGATTTGAATTGGGCTATTTTTTCGTTAATGGTTTGGGCTGTCTTGCGCACCATTTCTTCGTCTTCCGCTTCAATTTTTAATCGGTAGTTCCGGTCGGCAACAACAATATTTACGGGTATTAATTCAGACATGGTATTAAGCGTGCAGCAACGCCAGGCATTTATCTATTTCTTTAAGGTAGGTATCTATTTGTTTTTGCAATTTGAGTTTTTCTTCCGGATCCCAGCTGCCTGAACTCATTCTGGCCGCTGCCAATTTTTGTTCCAATACACTTAATGCAGCTGTATTACTCGCTTGCAACTGTTGAATATTGCTCAACTCTTTTTCTAATTGCTGGTTCTCTTTTTGAACCTGGCGATAAGCTTTCAACAATACTTGCAGTTTTTCTTGTAATTCAGTTATATGTTCATTCAACAGAGCCATAGTAGAAAATTAGGCGTTATTTTCTTATTTCAGCATTAATTTCCTTTTCAAAACACTTGATCAATTTATTCATCATTGCATCAATCTCATTATCAGTGAGTGTTTTGGTATCGTCGGAAAAAGTGAAATTCACCGCCATTGATTTTTTATCGGCACCGAGTTTATCACTTTCAAACACATCAAACAAGTTCATTTGTTGCAGCTTGTTTATTTTAAGCCCTTGCACTGCTTTTTCAATTTGCTCGAATCGAGTTTGTTTGATTACAACCAATGCTAAGTCTCGTTGTACAGCTGGAAACTTATTGACTTCTTTGTACACCACTTTTATTTTCTGTACCGCTTTTACCAAATTGGCGAAAGGAAAATCAAGCACATATACAGGCTGCTTTAAATCAAACTGATTCAATTTGTTTTTGCCTACCATTTGTAAGGTGCCCAGTAATTGTTTGTTCGCGTATATAGCAACGTTGTCGGCTGTTTCAGCTGATTCTTCCATGCAAATATGTTGTAAGCCACACCACTGTAATACAGCAGTAGCTAGTCCTTTCATGCTATAAAAATCTATAGGAGTTGTTTTGTTTCTCCAACCTTGTTCTGCACTATTGCCTGTTGCAAAAATGCAAAAATGCTCTTCTTCCTTAAAGCCTTCGCCGTCTACTAAATAGGTTTTACCAAATTCAAATAATTGCAAATTAGTATTTCTTCTATTCACATTGTAAGCAATAGTTTCTAATCCACTCTCTAACATAGATGGGCGCATCACGTCTAATTCTGCACTCAAATTATTCATCATTTTAACCACATTGCCCGAATGAGCTTCGTCAAAATATTTACTATTCGTAATTGAATTGGTTAATATTTCTGTATACCCTTTACCAACTAAGAAATGAGCAATTTTTTCTTTTAAGTTTTCTTTGATGCCTAGTTTTTCTACAGAAGGGCTGATGCTGATCATGGTCGGAATGTCTACATTGTCTAAACCATCAATGCGTAAAATTTCTTCCACCAAATCGGCTGGAATGCTGATGTCTGGCTTGCTATAAGGTACTTCAACCATTAGCTCGTCTAATCCCTCTTTGGCTATTTCAAAACCCAATGAAGTTAAAATACGCTTTACTTTATCGGCATGGTAATTCTTCCCACTTAATTTTTTCAGGTAATGATTTTTAATGGTTACCGTGGTCTTTGGTTTAGGACTTGGGTACACATCAATTAAATCACAAGAAATGGTTCCGCCTGCTACTTCTTTTATTAGCAATGCAGCGCGCTTTAGCACATTGGCTGTGTTTGAAATATCAATCCCCTTCTCAAAACGAGTAGCAGCATCGGTTCTTAACCCATGACGCATAGAAGTTTTGCGAATAGTGGTTGAATGAAAACAGGCACTTTCTAAGAAGATGGCAGTGGTTTCATTGTTTACACCACTCTTGCTTCCCCCAAAAACACCTGCAATACACATGCTTTCGCTGGCATTGCAAATCATCAAATCTTCTGCGTGTAAACTTCTTTCTTTATCGTCTAGTGTAATGAATTTAGTTCCTGTTGCCACATTCTTTACAATGATTTCATTACCAGTAATGGCTTTCAAATCGAATGCGTGTAAGGGTTGGCCTGTTTCGTGTAAAATATAATTGGTAACGTCTACAATATTATTAATGCTTCTTACCCCAATGGCAGTCAACTTATTCACCAACCATTCAGGGGAAGGGGCTACTGTAACGCCTGAAATGGTTACCCCCGCATACCTTGGACAATCAGTAGAATTTTCTACGGTTACTTTGATTGCTGCGTCGTTGTTGTCTGCTTTAAAACCATTGGCATAAGGTTGCTTAACGCGGGTTTCTTTTTGATGATGCGTTAAATAAGCGGCCACATCGCGCGCTACACCTAAATGACTCATGGCATCCATGCGATTAGGTGTAAGTCCAATTTCAAAAATATAGTCTGAATAAGGTTTAAAGTATTCTGCTGCAGGGGTTCCTGGCGTTAAGTGGTTAGGCAATACCATGATGCCATCATGGCTGTAACCCAATCCTAGCTCATCTTCTGCACAAATCATTCCTTGGCTTTCTTCACCCCTGATCTTAGCGGCTTTCATAGTCATGGGTTCACCTGTCATTGGATAGATGGTTGCTCCCACCGTTGCCACCGCTACTTTTTGTCCTGCTGCTACATTGGCTGCGCCACAAACTACTTTCAATGGTGCTTCTTTACCAATATTGATAGTAGTCAACTTTAGTTTATCTGCATTAGGGTGCTGCTCACAAGTCAATACCTCTCCAATTACCACGCCCGCTAATCCGCCCTTAATTTTCTCGTATTGCTCTAAACTCTCTACTTCTAAACCAATAGAAGTCAAGATTTTTGACAATTGAGCGGGTTCTATTGCATCCGGTAAATATTCACAAAGCCAATTGTAACTGATAGTCATAGTAAAGCGACGATGGTTAAAAATGCGAATTTAAGGTATTCGGCGTAAGTGGTTTATTTCTGCTTTAATATCAACCTCAATGACGTGTCTTTGGTAAAATAAGCCCAAACCCAATTAATAAAAATAATGAGTTTATTTCTAACACTTAGAATGAGCATCAAGTGTAAGAACATCCAAACTAACCAAGCAAAATATCCTTTGAAATGGTAAAAGGGTAAGTCTACCACTGCTTTATTCCGTCCAATGGTAGCCATAGATCCGAGGTCTGTATACTCAAATTCTTTTTGAGGAGTATTATTCGCTTGGCGCTTCAGATTTTTTGCCAAGTTCTTGGCTTGATTGATTGCTACATTGGCTAATTGTGGATGACCCTTTGGATACTTGGGAGTCTCCATTAAAGCAATATCTCCAATCGCATAAATATTTTGACATCCTTCAACTAAGTTTGTTCTGTTCACCGCTATTCTATTTCCTTGTTTCATGGCTGTTGAGGGTAGTCCAATTATTTTGTTACCAATCACCCCCGCTGCCCAAATAACTGTTTTTGATTGTAGGGTATTCCCATTACTTAATTCAAGCGTATGTCCATCATAATTTTTGACAAATGTTTCTGTAGTAATATGTACGCCCATTTCTTCTAAATACAT
This sequence comes from Sediminibacterium sp., assembly GCA_046289145.1. Taxonomy (GTDB): domain Bacteria; phylum Bacteroidota; class Bacteroidia; order Chitinophagales; family Chitinophagaceae; genus Sediminibacterium. Next base: position 1,716 of record JBKBWE010000058.1, on the reverse strand, counting down.
TCTAGAAGTCTTTTTGGCTAAATCACTCATACTATTTAAAGTATGCTTGCTGCCCTCAATTAAATTGATATTGAATTGCGCAAAGTTGATTCCAGGATAATCTTTAGGTAGAATATTTTTTTTGATTTCGGCAAAAGCCCCTGCCAACTCTACACCTGTTGGCCCTGCGCCTACAATGGTTAAATTCAACAATGCTTCTTTGTCATTTTCCTCTACAGATATAATGTCTTCAAATGTTTGTAAAATATGATTTCTGATTGCAATACCATCATTAGTCGTTTTTAAAGTAAAACTATGTTCTTGGATTGCCTGATTATCAAAAAAATTGGTGGTACAACCAACTGCAAGTACTAAAAAATCATATTCGAATGCTCCAATTGAAGTTTCAATTGTATTAGCAGCAGTATTTATAGATAGCAACTCAGCTAATCGAATCTGAAGGTTTTTTTTGTATTTAAAAATATTTCTTAACGAAAAGGAAATGCTTGCTGGTTCTAGCTGTGAAGCAGCTACTTGGTAAAAAAGAGGCTGAAACTGATGGTGATTTATTTTATCTATTAATAAAATATCAAACAGTTTTTCATCTAGATTTTTAATAAGTTGTACCCCAGCAAAACCACCTCCTATTACAATGATTTTCTGTTTTGTAGTTTGTTTCAAAGTGTATTTTTTTTGGTGTGGTTAACCAGCTTCTCTACAATTTTTGATGTAGTACCATCCGCGTAAACACCATATGCATTTAACAATACACCTTTTATATTGTGTTTAATGGAAGAAATAGCAAAGATGATCATTTCGTCTGCAGGATCAGTATCTCCTTCAAAACGATAAGTTTCTACAATTTCAAACTCATCAGGAGATAGCTGAGTCATTGTATTGGTGCATATTAAACAATCTGCTTCTTCATGAATATTGAAGTCGTGTGTAAAGCCACGCTTTGCCAAGTCATTTAGGGCTTCACTCACTGTATCGTAATTGTATGCTTCTTTCATAGGATGGATATTTAGATAGGATTTGGATGACCCTAATAAAGTTAGACTAAGTTTTGGCCAACTGCTTTTATACTTAGTTCATTCCCATGAGATCAGCCCTATTTTTTGGAATTTTCTTTGTTAACCAGAGAATGTTAATTTCTCCAAATAATAGAGGAAAACTTTTGAAAATGGGGGATAAGCTTAGTACTTTGTGTGAATAGACGAGTAATTGCTGTGGATAAGCAGGGAATTAGCTGTGGAATAAATAGAGCCCAAAAAAATTTCCAGTACCAATTCCATACCATTATATTCGCTCCCCCTTACTACGCTGTTAACAATTCGGTAACACTGGTTGGGAGGAATTATCAGGAGTTTTTAAAAGAATAAGCAAAATTGAGCATGGAGATTACTAGTTTAAATAAAGACAGAAAAAGACTGAAACCACCAATAGACTTAAGCACCATGGTGTACGGCAAAGTGCCTCCTCAAGCTAAAGAATTAGAGGAAGCTATTTTGGGTGCTTTGATGTTAGAGAAGAGTGCATTTGATACCGTATCGGAAATTATTAAGCCAGAGTGTTTTTATGTAGACGCGCACCAATATATTTTCTTGGCTATGCAAAGCCTGCAACAAAAATCTATACCAATAGATATTTTGACGGTGGTGGAAGAATTGAAAATGCAAGAAAAATTAGATTTGATTGGGGGTCCTTATTTTGTTACATCGACGTGCAGCAGCCGCC
>JBKBWE010000057.1:0-11969 GCA_046289145.1 Sediminibacterium sp. | reverse complement strand
CTGGCATCTTTATTATTAAACGTAATGGCTTTGGAATAAAATTTAATTGCGTTTTTAAAGTCGGAGGCGCTAAAGTAAGTATTACCCAATTGAAAGAATATAAATTCGTTGCTGTCTTCAATTTCGAGGGCGTGATTCAAGTCTAAAATAGCAGCACCAGGATTGCCTAAAGCCAATCTTATATTGGCTCTGATCATATAAGCTTCAGTAGCATTCTCGTCTTCGTCAATTGCTTTGGTACAATCTTGTAAAGCCCCATTAATATCGTCTAAGCCACGTTTAATTGAAGCTCTAAGCAGCAGTGCATCAACATAAGTTGGATTTGCCTTAACTACTTTATTCAAGTCTTCTAATGCTAGCGCATGTCTATTTAACTTCAACAAAACTTTACCTCTGTTCATATAGGCATCCAAATAAGTCATATTTTTTTGGATGGCTAAATTAAACTCGGCTAGCGCTTCTTCTAATTTTTCATTATCCATTAACAATACCCCTTTGTTTTGAATGGCTTCCACGTTATTAGGGTCTAATTGAATGGCATAATTATAATCGGCTAAGGCATCTTTAAACATTTTTAATCCTGCATGCGCTTTCCCTCTTAAACAATATGCTTGGGTAGCAATAGTACCAGCGGTTTCCTTTGCTACTATTTTATTAAGATTAGCAATGGCTTCTTTGTAGTTTTTAAATAGGATTTTGTTGTTGGCGGCCCTAATTAAATCGGCTGTAGTTTGAGCATACACCCAATGCCCCAAGAATAGGATGCTACAAATGAATAGCAGGTACTTTTTTCTCATAGTACTAAACGTATCAATAAAGTGGCCGGGGGGTGGTCTCTACCTAATTAACATTACCTAGATATAGGTAAATCAGCGACAAAATATCAAAAATCCTTGAGAAGTTAACTAAATTTTATATTTTTAAGCCATATTCAATTAATTATGAAATTACATATTCTGCTTACAGCAACTGTTTTAGCTTGTACTACCCTTGGTGTTTTAGCACAGGATAAAGACAAAAAAAGAAAAGAAATTGGATTTATCGTAGGATTACAAAGATCCAATTTAGACTACAACGCAATTATCACAACGAACGTTGCAGAAGAGGCTAAAACTAATATTGGTGGATCATTCTTTTTAAACTCAAGATTAATTGGGCATTTTATCACATTAAGAACAGAATTAGGATTTTATTCTAAGGGAGGCACTTATACAGGAGCAGGAGCTGCTTTTTCAGAAACCAATTTATCTTATGTAGCTGCTCCAGCATTGTTATTGCAAACAAAAATTGGTTTTTTGAAAGCATATGCTGGTCCTCAAATGGGATTTTTAATTACTGCCAAATCTAAGTCAGGTGTCATAGAAAATGATGTAAAAGCTGCTTTTAAAACAACAGAGTTAACAGGTGTAGTTGGAGCTGAAATGAATTTACCCTTACGTTTGATGGCAGGGGTAAGGTATAATTTTGGAATTTCAAATATTAGTGAAATTCCTCAAACAACCAGCAGGCCAGGTCTGTACATGATCTATGTAGGTCTTAGATTACGCAAATAATTGGCCCTCCCCCCAGGCTGGAATATTCAAGAAAAATGTATGAAGATAAGTAAGCTTTTAATGCTTGTGTTTTGCGTAGCATTTTCATTTACGCAAGCTATTGCACAAAAAAAGGTTCAGGTAAGTATAATAGTAACCGATGTGCATTTAAAATATTCTAATAAAAGCGGAACAGATCCTAGAATAAAATTTTTTAACAAGCAAGACAATGCTTTACTGAATAATACCGACAGCGAAGGGTTCAACTGTTTTCATTTGGTCGATTTTAAGCAAACCGATGCTATCGTAGACTACCCATTGAAAAACATTGAATGGGATCTTAGCAATGGAACAGCGATAGGGTTAAAAATGGAAGCATTTGAAAAGAATAAGAAAAAAGGCAATTGTGATTTCGACGGAAGTGGATTGTTCAATAAAGATAAAATGCACGAGTTTGGCGAATGGGTAATTGATTTAAAAACGATTAAGCCTGGTGTGTTTTCAAATAAAATGACGGCAACCACTGCTGGAGGAAATTTTGCCATAGAGTATAAGGTAAAATATACCTTACCATCAGCCGATGAAATTGTTACAGATATTGCGTCAGCAAAATATTGTAGCAATACAAAAGTTAAATTGAGTTCAGGTGCTTCTTTGTTACCAAATAAAGAAGACGTTCTATATAAGTGGGAATACCAATTAGAAGGATCTGCAGATTGGAGTTTATTGAGCACAACAGGTGCTCCTGAATTGCAAGTTTCTTTGGGCGATGTCTTGAAAGCCGAACCAATTGGGAATCAAAAAGTGAATACAAGGGTGTCATTAATGGTTGGTACAGAATTAGGAATGCCTGCTGCAAAATCATTTGTATTTATGCCTGCAGCTCCCTCTTTACAGCTGAGCGATATTGCAGTTAATAATACTTGTAAAGATGCAAGCGAAGGAGTTATCTCTATTAATAATATCAAGGGTTTCACAGAAAAATATTTATTGCAACTGAAGCCTTCCGATAAAACGGTGCGCAGTACCGATGGAACCGCAAAATTTACGGGTGTTGCTAAAGGAACTTACCAATTGTTTTTAACAAACGACGATGATAATGCGGGAGCATGCAGTGTAAACTATCCTGTAGTTATAAATGAACATCCTAAATTAGAAGAAGTCAATAAAAAAATTGCTGCTGTTACCTGTAATGGTTTATCTGATGGATCGGTGACTGTATCACTTAGAGGCGGTAATCCAGCAGCGCTGAATGCTACTATATTGCCACAAGCAGGAACATTAACAATTAAAAATAGAGAAGTTGTATTCAGTGGATTATCTGCAGGCAAGTATGTAATACAAGTGACGGATTCTTGTAATAATAAAATTGAATTTGCTGCAACATTAACAGAGCCAGTTGCTGCAAAAATTAATGTTACCAATATTGTAAAAAGCAGTTGTACAGAAACCCCTAATGGTTCTTTCACCGTAAGCATTACGCAAGGAGTAGGTCCATTTAGATATGTGTTAATGAAGCGAGACACCAACAAAGAGATTTTCCGTTCAGAGTTTACCAACTTGCCAACTTGGATGTTTAATAGTTTGGCAGCGGGAGAGTACAGTGTATTGGTTTATTCTAATAATAGTGATGTTTGTAAGCCAGTAGAGAGGAAATTACGTATTGAAGAATCTGTGTTAGAGGTAGATGTTAAAATGACCAAGAGTGTTTCAACCACAAGTGATGATGCAAAAAATGGCATTTTACATTTTGCTGTTACCGATGCTAAAATTGCTGTTCAATTTATATTAACCAATTTAGTGAACAACCAGGTATATAGTAATACAACAGGCTTATTCGACAATATACCTGCAGGCCGCTATTCATTGGCTTTAAAGCGTGCGGATACCAATTGTGGAGATATGCAGAAGATAACTGAAATCTTTACTATAACATCTACTCCAGTGCAGATTGTAGAAGATACAACTGTAAAAAAAGACACTACGGGAACAGGTGGTAATTAAAGATGCCGCCTTTCCTTATCTTTGTTTTTACGTTAAAATTGAACCGTGAAAGCAAAGCAGATTATTCTAATTATACTGACCATCATTTTAGTAGACCAAGCGTCTAAGTTTTACATTAAACTGAACTACTACACAGGTGAAGAGCACAATGTGTTAGGTACTTGGTTTAGGTTGCATTTTGTAGAAAATGAAGGCATGGCCTGGGGCTGGAAATTTGGTGGAGATTTTGGAAAAATTGCCCTCACTTTATTTAGACTAGGGGCAGTTATTTGGGGGTCATTCCTGATACGCAATTTCATCAAGCAGAAACAACACAAGGGTTTTTTAATATGTGCAGCGCTTATTTATGCAGGGGCCCTCGGTAACTTAATTGATAGTTTGTTTTACGGCATCATCTTCGAAGCCAGCAATCCTTTTACACAGAATGTAGCTACTTTATTTCCTTCAGGCGGAGGTTATGCAGGATTGTTTCATGGTAAAGTAGTGGATATGCTGTACTTTCCAATCATTACCAATTCACATTATCCAAGTTGGATACCTATTGTAGGGGGAGAGGAATTTGAATTCTTCAGACCAGTCTTTAATATTGCCGATATGGCTATATCAACAGGGGTTATTACCATATTGGTTTTCCAAAACAAGTTCTTCAATAGGCCCGAACAAGAACAACATCACACAGTTGTAACCAACGCAGAAGTAAACGACAAGACCCAGATATTCTAGTCGATTCCATTTTTACAATTTTTTGTAATTCTGGAATTTTATTCCATTTTTGCATATATTTGCAATTATGGAGTGTTGCTCCATTTTTGCAAAAAAACAGTGCAAATGGCTAATTTGATTCAAAGAGATATTCAAGCGGAAGCAGTATTTAAGCTTACTCAGTTCAGGGCATTGTGTATTACCGGCCCTAGGCAAAGCGGTAAAACTACTTTGAGTAAAGTGCTATTTAAGGATAAACCCTATGTAAATTTTGAAACCCCTACCACACAAGCCGCATTTGAAACAAATCCTGCAGCCTTTTTAAAAAAATATGCTTCAGGGGCCATTTTTGATGAAGTTCAACGAGTGCCATTACTGTTTAGATTTTTGCAAGAAATGCTAGATAGGAACACCAAGAGAGGTCAGTTCATATTAACAGGGTCCAATAATTTTTTGCTACAAGAACAAGTTTCACAATCATTGGCAGGAAGAGCGGGATATTTGTCATTATTGCCATTGAGCTATGCAGAAATAAATGAAAGCAACATTTCTGTTGATTCTGTTGATGAATTAATACTGAATGGAGGCTATCCAGAAATTTGGAATGAACAATTAAAGCCTACTAATTGGTTAGAAAGTTATGTACAAACATATGTACAAAGAGATGTTCGCTTATTAAAAAATATCAATGATCTAGCCGCGTTTAATCGGTTTGTTTTTTTATGCGCCAATTTTGCAGGTCAGCTTTTAAACAGAGAAGAGATTGCTAAAAAAACAGGGGTTGACACCAAAACAATTCAATCCTGGATGGGATTATTAGAAAGTAGTTACCTGATTTTTATGCTCCAACCATGGTTTGTAAATGCAAATAAGAGAATGGTAAAAAGTCCAAAACTGTATTTTCATGATACAGGCTTACTCTGTTATTTATTAGGCATTCACAATAAAACTGCATTAAAAAAGCATCCCCAATATGGAGCTATATTCGAAAACTGGGCTATTACTGAAATTCAAAAAAATCGATTGAATCAAGGTATCATTAGTCCGCTTTATTTTTACAGAGATAGTGCCGGAAACGAAATAGATTTAGTTGTAGACAAAAACGAGGAGCAATTTGGAATTGAAATTAAATCAGCTAAAAAAGTAGAATCTACTATGTTCAAAGGACTCAATCATTGGAACAAATTCAATCCATCTGCTAATACTTTATTAATTTACGGAGGTGACAAAGCAGATGAAATAAAACCCAAACAAACCATACTTCCTTGGAATCAAATTAATCAGTTTTAAAAAAGCCTTATGAATAAATTTTTGCTCTTCATTTTAGCCGCAACTATCACAGCATGCAGTAGTAATAGAGTAGATACGATTGTACACCATGCGGTGATCTACACAGTTGACTCTGCATTTACTGTAGTAGAAGCAATGGCCATAAAAGATGGAAAAATTGTAGCAACAGGAACAAACGATGCTATCACTGATAAATACCAAGCAGACAGTGTGGTAGATGCAAAGGGAGCAGCATTGTATCCAGGATTAATTGATGCGCATGCACATTTTATGGGTTATGGAGCATCATTGTTTCAGGTAGAGTTATATAATACTGCAACATGGGAAGAAACAGTAGACCGAATTGTAGCGTTTGCAAAAGCACATCCTGAAATTAAATTCATTAGAGGACGTGGATGGGATCAAAATAAATGGCCAGGTAAAAAATATCCTACCAATGAATTATTGAATCAACGATTTCCTACAACGCCTGTGTTAATTGAAAGAGTGGATGGACACGCTTCAATAGCTAATGCTGCAGCTCTAGAATTGGCAGGAATTAAGCCAGGAGACAAAGTGGTAGGAGGAGAAATTGAAACCAAGAATGGGGTACTCACTGGGGTAATGATCGATAATGGAGATGCGGCAGTGAATGCAAAAATTCCAGCACCCACAAAAGAAGAATTAACAGCATGGTTGCAAGCAGCAGAAAAAAATTGTTTTGCACAAGGCTTAACAACGATTACTGATTGTGGACTAAGTCATCAAGACGTAGACTTTATAGATGGCTTACACAAAAACAATCAGTTGAATATGCGTTTGTATGTAATGCTATCTGATAAAGATGCCAACTACGAAGCCTTTCTTAAAAAAGGACCATATAAAACTGATAAGCTTTTTGTAAATGGATTTAAGGTTTATGCAGACGGCGCTCTCGGAAGTAGAGGAGCATGCTTATTAAAACATTATTCAGATCAACCAGGATGGGGTGGATTTTTACTACGCAACAAATCACATTACGATTCATTGGCGCAAGTGTTGAGCAAGACCAATTTTCAAATGTGCACGCATGCAATTGGAGATAGCGCCAACAGAGAAATCTTAAACATTTATAACAAGTACTTACAACCGGGTAACGATAAGCGTTGGAGGATTGAACACGCGCAAATAGTAGCACCCGAAGATTTCAATTTATTTGGTAAGGTAAACGTAGTGCCATCTGTGCAACCCACTCATGGAACCAGTGATATGTATTGGGCAGAAGCTAGACTAGGAAAGGAACGCATGAAAGGAGCGTATGCATTTAAAGACTTATTAAAACAAAACGGATGGTTGCCATTGGGAACCGATTTTCCCGTAGAAGATATCTCTCCTTTCAAAACATTTTTAGCAGCAGTGGTGCGCAAAGATGCAGCAGGATATCCAGCAGAAGGCTTTCAAATGGAGAATGCACTTACTAGAGAAGAAACCATTAAGGGAATGACCATCTGGGCAGCCAAAGCCGGTTTCTTAGAGAAGGAAGTGGGCAGCTTAGAAGTAGGTAAGAAGGCTGACTTTATTTTATTAGATAAAGACTTGATGAAAGTAGCGGAACAAGATATTTTAAAAACAAAAGTCACTGCTACATATTTAGGAGGGAAGAGGGTATATTAAACTACTCGTTCATTTTCCGTTTGCAGAATTGGGCCCAGGTTTCATTGCTTGGATGCGCATAAATCACTGGATTCCTTCCATAGTAGGAGATGTTCTTAACGCCTACTGCATCTGCTTTCTTTTTTAACTCTCTTACATGATATGCATGGTGGGTAGAAATTTCTGGACCTGAATAAGGATGTACCACTTCTCTAAGGGTATTATTCATCCAAATTTCAGGATCGTCTGCAGTCAGTAATGCTAACATATCTACTTCAGCTCTATATGCAGTAATAGCAGGGGATTGATATTGAGCAGTTGATGAAACCCCATAAATTTTTTGAATATTGCCCGTTTCATTGGCTAATATTTCAGACCATGTTAGATTGTAATCTGCAAAAATATTATTGACCCATTTGTCTTCAATATTATAACTGGCCTGTGTTTCTCTAGCAACCACGCCTTTTACCCTACCAGATTCTTTTAAAACAGGATTGGTATTTGAAGCATCGGCAAAATCATTATTAAAAGCAATCCAAAGCGAAGTACCTGCACCAGCAGAGTTGCCAGATAAAACAATTTTATTCTTATCAATATTAAATTCACTGGCTTTATGTCTAATATATTGCAAAGCCCTTTTAACATCATTCATGGGTTTTTTAATTCCCTCTGTTTCTCCTGTAGTATTTAATAGTGTGTAGCGAATAGTTGCAACCGCAATATTATTTTGAAGTAAATACCTGATGTCTGAAGGGAAATCCCAAGCCCCACCAGACTGAACAGTGTATACAAAATCTTTATCTCCACTGGTAAATCCACCGCCGTGAACATAGATGACTAAGCCAGTAGGAGTACTAGAATTAGGCATCCAAATATCAAATTGGGTTCTTGGTTTACTATCATAGGAAATGTCTTTTGCAAATTTGGCGTTGATACCCTGCAAATCAAAAGGGGAATTTGAATAGCTAATAATGGTGGCAGGTGTAACTGACGCATCCTGTTTTTTACTGCAACCAATCGTAAGCAAAATTAGTAAAGCAAGAACGAAAATTGACTTTTGGGATGCTGTCATAGCGGCGGGTTTATTTCAATTTACCCACTTTCAACTAAATAAATCGTTAAAGTAACGGGGGATGAACATACCAATTCTCGCTGCCCCCAGATTTCAACTTGTATGAGTAGTAATACTTCAAAATTCTGCAAGTTGAAATCTGGAAAATGCTCGAATCAGTATGTTCATCCCATTAAGTTTTTTTAGAATTAGTAAAGTGATTGGATCATTCTAACCAGCGCAAAACACCATCAAAGCAACCAAAAGTAAAATAGCAAACAGTCCAAATTGAGCATTTTTTTAATTCTAGCTTAACACAATTTTTATGTATTAATATTTTTAAAGGCTAGAATTAAAAAGCAGCGAGATTTGGACTGTTTGCTTTTACTTTAGATTACTTTATCTCCCCAACCATTTGCGAAGGAATCACCCATGCATCAAACTCCTCCGCAGTTAAGTAACCCAACTTAACAGCCATTTCCTTCAATGTAGTTCCTTCTTTATGAGCAGTCTGTGCAATTTCAGCAGCTTTGTAATAACCAATCTTTGTGTTTAATGCAGTCACCAACATCAACGAATTGTTTACGTGCTTTTGAATATTGGCTTCAATAGGTTCAATACCCACTGCGCATTTATCGTTAAAGCTTACACAACCATCTCCAATTAAACGAGCGCTGTGTAAGAAATTATAAATCATTACTGGCTTAAATACATTTAATTCAAAATGACCGTTAGAACCACCAATGCCAATGGCTACGTCATTCCCCATTACTTGTGCAGCAATCATGGTTAAAGCCTCACACTGAGTAGGGTTTACTTTACCAGGCATGATAGAAGAACCTGGCTCATTATCTGGAATAAATAATTCTCCAATGCCACTTCTAGGTCCAGAAGACAACATACGAATATCATTCGCAATTTTCATCAAACTAACTGCAACAGTTTTTAAAGCACCATGTGCTTCAACAATGGCATCGTGTGCTGCCAATGCTTCAAATTTATTTTCGGCAGTAACAAAAGGCAAACCAGTTAGGTCTGCAATATGCTTGGCAACATTTACATCATATCCTTTTGGTGTATTGATACCGGTACCTACTGCTGTTCCACCCAGAGCTAATTCACTTAAATGTGCCAATGAGTTCTTGATGGCTTTTAAACCATGATTCAATTGAGAAACATATCCGCTTAATTCTTGACCCACTGTTAAAGGGGTAGCATCCATAAAATGGGTACGACCAATTTTAACTACATGCATAAAAGCTTTACTCTTAGTAGCAAGGGTGTCGCGTAGTTTTTCAATACCAGGGATGGTTAGTTCTACTAAAATTTTATACGCTGCAATATGCATTGCAGTTGGAAAAGTATCGTTACTACTCTGCGATTTATTTACATCGTCGTTCGGATGTAAAAACTTTTCCTTATCGGTAAGATTACCACCTTTCAATACATGTCCACGGTAAGCAACTACTTCATTCACATTCATATTACTCTGAGTACCGCTACCAGTTTGCCAAACAACCAATGGAAACTGATCATTTAATTTGCCTGCTAAAATTTCATCACAAACAGTTCCAATTAGTTCCGCTTTCTCCGCTGGTAAAACACCTGCATCCCGATTGGTTAATGCGGCTGCTTTTTTTAAGTAAGCAAATGCCTGAATAATTTCTTTCGGCATTTTATTAATGTCTTGTGCAATTGGAAAGTTTTCAATACTGCGCTGTGTTTGTGCGCCCCAATAAACATTGGCAGGTACTTTCACCTCGCCCATCGTATCTTTTTCTATTCTAAATTCCATATCGTGGTTTTTATTTTCCGTTAAAATTCGCTTTTCTTTTTTCTAAGAATGCGGTGGTACCTTCTTTCATATCATCGGTACCAAAGCATTTTCCAAACTCTGCCACTTCCACTGAATAGCCATCTAATTTTTCATTGAATACAGCATTGGCACTCATGATGCACGCAGCAACTGCAAGTGGTGCTTTTTCGTTCACTACTGTTAAAATGGAAACCGCTTTTGCAATGAGTTCTTCAGGCGCAACAACATAATTAACTAAGCCATACTGTAAAGCAGTGGCAGCATCAATCATACCCGCACTCATCAATAATTCCATAGCACGACCTTTACCAATGAGTTGAACCAAACGTTGTGTACCGCCATAGCCAGGAATCAATCCTAAGTTCACTTCGGGCTGACCAAATTTGGCGTTGTTCGATGCAATGCGGAAATGACAACTCATTGCCAACTCACATCCACCCCCTAATGCAAAACCGTTTACGCAAGCCACTACAGGCTTAGGTGAATTTTCTATTTTAAAAAAAATGTCTTGTCCTTTTTTAGCCAATGCCATTCCTTCTGCAACAGTAGCTCCTGCAAATTCACTGATATCCGCACCAGCTACAAATGCTTTGGGGCCTGCACCAGTTAAGATGACGCTTTTAATGTTGGCATTGTGATACACTTCATCCATTGCACTATTCAAGTCGGTCATGACTTGTTGATTAATTGCATTTAATTTATCCGGACGATTAATGGTAATGGTAAAAATCCCTTGATCAAGAGAAGTCAATAAGGTTTGGTAAGCCATATCGTAAAATTTGCCCCAAAGATAAGCCAGATAGTGGATTGAACACTTTGTAATTAAATATAATATGGCATCACATATTCATAGAACCAGTTTGGTAATGAATTGGAGTTGATTTTCATTTTCCCATTTTCAATTTCAACAATGAGTTCAGATTTTTTTTCTGAGTTATCAAACAAATACACTTTGTCTGCGAGTTTTATAGCTGGATATAAATTTTGAAGTGTACTTATATATCTAGCCTTCAATTTATCACTGTTAACATTATGTCCCCCCTTTTTTACTCTATCTTTTACTCTCTCAATATTAATCTCTGGATTATCAATACAAACGAAATATAAATAAACCTTGAAATCTTTTTTTCTCGCATAAACAAGCTCTTTAAGCTTTCCTTTATGGCTCATAACTGTTTCAAAAGCAAAACCTTTTGCGTGATTATACAGTGCCCACCTTATAAACGATGCAATAAGGGCAGCTTTGTAGCTATGGATTTTAGTAGATTCTACAACAATGCAGTTTTCTCGTAAAGTAAAATTTATTTCATGTCCTTCCTCTTTTACTTTGTTTAATAATGATTTAGCTTCACTTCTTTTTAGGAAGATATTTAAATCATTTGAAGTAAGATTTAAATTTTAAGATGAAAGGTCTATTATTTTTTGTTTAGCTATGAGTGTTTCAATTTCATCTGCATTAATGAAAGGCATTTCACTAAAGTATCCTTTTACAGTATGGAAGAGTGTAGATTTCCCTGAACCATTAGGGCCTGCAAATACTCTTAATCTTTTAATTCTTTGCATTCAAGATGGAACCTTTTTTTAGAATAATTTTTCTAGGAATTGATTGTTTGTTTTTTCCCACAACCTTTAATTCTCCTTCAGCTGTTTCTTTGTATATAATGCCATTCTTCAAGAATGTAATATCTAACCCCAATGCTTTAGATGTGCGAATAGCTTTTTTAGAAGCATCTTTTGCAGCTTTAATCAAAATGGCCGATTCAGCAGAAGGTTTAGCTCTCCTATTTGTTTTTTTTATTGTTTTCTCCATCTTAATTCTTTTTCAATCTTAAGTTACAAAATATTATTTAATACAACTTAAAACGACCTGTTAACACTTACCCATTCCCCAATATAATTCGCTATATCAGTAGTTGGCGTGCCGGGTGCAAAGAGTTTGCCTACCCCCATTTCGTTGAGTTCG
>JBKBWE010000354.1:0-2439 GCA_046289145.1 Sediminibacterium sp. | reverse complement strand
ATTTGCAGCACTACACTATTCATCACCCCAAGCCAATCGTTATGCCTATATGATGGAAGGATTTGACGAAGGATGGAACTATGTAGATACCAGAAGACAGGCAAGCTATACTAATCTGGATCCCGGCACTTATACATTTCGAGTAAAAGCATCTAACTCAGATGGTGTGTGGAACGAAGATGGGGTTTCGCTAACAGTTATTATAACTCCACCATTCTGGATGCGCTGGTGGTTTAGAATAGCATTTATTTTAGGCGTAATTGGAATTGTTTTTTACTTCTATCGTAGAAGAATTAATCGCATAAGCAGCCAGAAAAAGTATCTGGAAAAATTAGTGCGCGAGCGAACTATGGAAGTGGTACAACAAAACGAAAAAATTCGCAAGCAAAACGAATTGCTCGAAAAAGAAAAAGAAAAAGTAGAAAAATTACTTTTAAATATACTACCACAAGAAACCGTTGAAGAGCTTAAAAGCAAAGGTAAAGCATCCCCTCGCAGTTACAGAATGGCATCAGTAATGTTTACTGATTTTAAAGGATTTACTAAAAGAGCAGAATCCATGCGTCCGCAAGAACTAGTTGATGCTTTAGACCGCTATTTTATAAAGTTTGATGAAATTATTATGAAGTATGGATTGGAAAAAATAAAAACCATTGGAGATTCATATATGTGTGTTGGCGGAGTGCCAATCCGAAACAGAAGCAATCCAATTGATATAGTGCTGGCAGCCTTAGAAATTCAACAATATATGAAAGAAATGCAGCAAGAAAGTATTGCAAAAGGTGAACCCCCTTGGGAACTTAGAATAGGAATTCATACAGGTGAAATTATTGCAGGGGTAATAGGTATAAAACGCTTTGCCTATGATATTTGGGGCGATACCGTAAATGTTGCCAGCAGAATGGAAATGCAAGGAGAAGTTGGGAAAGTAAATATATCAGGAGCAACATACGAATATATAAAAGATTATTTTGAATGTACATACAGAGGTAAAGTTCCTGCAAAAAACAAAGGAGAAATAGATATGTATTTTGTAGAAAGAATACGTGCGGATCTATCTGAAAATGGCGATGGAATTACACCCAATGATACATTTAGAGCCAATATGGCTTCGAATTTATATTATAGAATTAACTATAAAAAAGCCGAACAATTTATATTAAAGAAATTAGAACGCGAACTTCCAAATGATTTATACTATCATGGTTTGCATCACACCATAGATGTACGCGATGCTGCTGAACGTATTGGTAAAGCAGAAGGAGTTGAAGGAGAAGATATGCATATACTTAAAACAGCAGCGATGTTTCACGATGCCGGTTTTGTAAAACAGTATTTTAAAAACGAACCAATAGGTGTGGAAATGTGTAAAGAAATCCTTCCTCAGTTTGGCTATAGTCCTGAGCAAATTGAAGCTATAGAAAAAATGATAATGGCAACACAAATCCCTCAAAATGCACAAACCTTACTTGAAAAAATTATTTGCGATGCTGATTTAGATTACTTAGGAAGAGAAGAAGATTTCTTTAAAATTGCAGATACACTAAAAATGGAGTTGATGGCTCGTGGAAAAGTTAGTAGCGATAAAGAATGGGATGCTATACAAATTGCCTTTTTAGAAAAGCATAAATACTTTACAGAATATTCAAAAAAATACCGTCAACCGGTTAAAGAAAAGCATATAGAAATGATTAAAAAACGATATGCAGAAAATAATTATAAATCATAATTTAAAACACCCATTTATCACTTAAAAAGCCCTCCAATTGAAGGGCTTTTAGTGATTTTCAAACAAATTTAAGAACCTAATATTCCTCCAGAAACGGTAACCTGAATGGGATTTACGCAAAGTACAGGAATTTGCGGATCATTTGTTAAAATATGCTGCTCGTCAGATGAGCCTAAAAAGTCAGGAACTCCTGCTGCATCCGGATCATTTACTATTGCAATTAAATCAGCATTGATAGATGCTGCATAGCGAATGGTAAGTTTTGTAAAATTCCCTTTATCTTCAGAAATAACAATTTCATAAGGAATATTCTGATCTTTCAAGAATTTTTCGGTAAATGCAACATTTCTTTTTACGGCATTTCCTAAAAATTCATCATCTTCTTTGGGTGCAAATACAAATACTTTTGAACCAAAATATTTAGCTAAATATGCCGTAGAATCAAGCTTTTGTTTGGTTTCTTTCGACATATCCATTGGTAATACTATTTTTTCATATCCATCAGAAATACTTTTTTCCTGCACTACAATAAATGGAACATTAGAATTAGTAATTACCTTTATAGCATTACTTCCTGTCAGATGCTGGATGCCACGTACACCATGAGTTCCCATAATAATTAGTTTAGCGCCTATTTCTGCAGCTACATCTCCAATATCATCAAATATATTTCCAACACGTGCAATAGTATTGACAACTACGCCATGTTT
>JBKBWE010000353.1:0-2446 GCA_046289145.1 Sediminibacterium sp. | reverse complement strand
AAGGAATCATTTCATTTTTTAATTGTCTAATCAAACTTTCTCTACCAGCTTGTACGCCAACAATCCCACTTTTATCGGAAGCGGTTAATGTGCTATTGGCTTTTGCTTTAAATGCAGTACTGTATGCATTCAACGCTTCATCTAATGATTTTTGTGTTACCGGAACCCACCAACTAAACATGGGATCATATCCATTGTAAAATTCAAAAATACTCTGCACCGTATTTCGTGCATTATTAATAGCGGCAGTAGCGGCTGCTACTTGGTCGGGTTCTATTGAATTCGTTTTCTTAATTTTTTCTTGCAATTGTTTTAATTGATCAATGATATCATTCCATTCTTTTGCAACTGCTTTTGCATCTGGTTGTGTTCCTCTTCTTCGTAATTGTTCTAGCGCATAAATTTTATCGGTAAAACCTACCCAACTTGCTACTTTTTGTAATGCAGCAGCATCTAATTGCAATTGCTCTAATCTACTAGCTAGGTCTCGCTTGAATAATATATAGTCTGCCTTACACTCTTGACTTAAGTTTTTAAAATTAACTGCTGTCAATTGTTGTTGGTAGTCTTGTACTAATTTTTGTAAACGGGTATTTTTTTCGGGTGATCCAATACTCCAGTCTGCACCAAAACCGCCTCTGCTATTATTCAATGCTGGGCTATAATATCTATTCAATACCCTGCTATCTGCATTAAATCGTTGAATTAATGCAGGCATTTCCTGACAGGGAATCCATTCATTGGCAGAAACCTGTGCATCTACAATTGCTGGCGTTGCTACTATTGCTGCTGAAAAACTTAGTGCTAATAAATATTTTTTCATCGGTTTATTTTAAACTTTATCTCTTTTTATATAATTAAGTGGTGCCTTTAAATTACTTGAAATCCATGTGCATAAGGATCATCATCATCTATAATAATGGTATTGTATCCGGTTACCCTTGCCCATCCTTCTATTCCTGGAATAATGGCTGGCTGCTCATTCACTGTTGTTACTGCTTCAATAGTACCGTTAAATATAGATCCAATTATACTTTCATGCACAAACACTTCTCCTTGCTTTAATAAACCCTTCGCATACCATTGTGCCATCCTTGCGGATGTTCCTGTACCACAAGGAGAACGATCAATGGCTTTGTCACCATAAAAAACGGCATTTCTTGCAGTAGCTTTTTCGCTAATTGTTTTACCTGTCCACAATAAATGACTTAAGCCTTTGATATGTTCGTTTGCCGGATGTACAAATGAGTAATGCTTGTTTAAATAAGTTCTACACTCCCTGCTAAAACTAATTAATTGGTCTGCGGTAAAATGCTCCAATCCTGCAAAATTTTCTTGTGGATCTACTATGGCATAAAAGTTTCCACCATAAGCCACATCTACTTTAATGGTGCCTAGCCCACTGCATTCAACTGCTAAATCAGTTGCATACAAAAAGGCAGGCACATTGGTTAGTTTTACGGAAACTACTTTTTTACCTTCTTGTTTATATTCAATCAATACCAAGCCTGCTGGTGTTTCTATTCTAAGTTTACCTGGCTGTTTCGGTTGAACCAATCCTTCTTCAATTGCAATGGTAATGGTTCCAATAGTTCCATGTCCGCACATGGGCAAACAACCACTGGTTTCTATATATAATACACCAATATCATTTTGCGGATCACAAGGTGGATATAAAATACTTCCACTCATCATATCGTGTCCGCGTGGTTCAAACATTAACCCTTTGCGAATCCAATCGAATTCGCGCATAAAATGCAATCGCCTTTCCATCATTGAATTGCCTTCTAATAATGGGCCTCCGCCAGCAACCAATCTTACTGGATTGCCACAGGTATGTGCGTCTATGCAAAAGAATTTTTTATGCGCCATAAGATTCTAGCTAGGTTTTAAAAACAACTATTTTATTCAACCCCTTCATTGGTTAATACTCCATTAACCAATCTCAGTATTCCTGCTTCATTATTATTGCGTAAATACAATGGCAGCAATGCTTCTGGACAATCTTGGTAACAAACTGGCCTTGCAAATCTTCGAATGGCTTCAGGTCCTACAGAAGTGGTTCTTGCATCGGTTGTTGCAGGGAATGGGCCACCATGTACTATAGCATTGCATACTTCAACACCTGTTGGTACATTATTAAATATAAGTCTACCTACTTTTTGTTGCACAGCATCAACCATTTGTTGGTGTTGAATTAACTCTTCGGTTGATCCATATACCGAGCCTGTTAGCTGTCCTTCCATAGATGCAATTGCTGCATATAGTTCTTGCCGATTTTTACATACTACCAATAAACTACAAGGCCCGAAAATTTCTTTCTGCAATGATGGATTAGCCGTAAAATGTAGGGCTGTTGTTTGCAACAAAGCTGGAGTGGCTTGGAATACTTCAGACAGTTCTGATCCCTCAAAAAGTATTTTTACATTCTTTGTATTTGTCAATT
>JBKBWE010000352.1:0-2457 GCA_046289145.1 Sediminibacterium sp. | reverse complement strand
CATAAGAAAAATAAATTCATTTTTTCAAAAAAAATATACCACAACAAAAAATAAAATACCAAAAAAACAATTTATATTCCACAAAAATAAACTATTAAAACAATATGTTTTTTTTAATCAAATATGAAATTAAAATTTCACAAAAAACACAACTAAAAAAAGTTAAATTAAAAAAAAACACCAAACTATTGAACTATATTTTTAAACATTCCACAATAATAAATTATACTTTTTTATTTATACATTTGCAACGCTTCATTATGTATAAAGTTCTCAAGCATAATAGAAGTCACAAAAAAATATCAATTTAAATCCATTTTTTTTATGAAAAAATTAACACTTACGGTAGGTAGCTTACTTTTTGCGATAGCTGCTTATTCTCAAAATGTATTTACCAACAATCAAACTGCTACAAGTGGAGGTTCAAACACGGTTACAACTATTTCACAAACTATTAGTGGAGGAGTCGGTAATACGGGCGAACTCAATCAAACTGCAGACGGTGATGGTTCTACCAACACAGCCGGAATTACACAAACTAGCACTGGTGACCAAAATACAGCTAAAGTTACCCAAGTAGCTAAGGCTAGTGCTGACAATACTGCTACCATTGATCAAAATAGTGCTGGTGCTACAGCTACAATTGATCAAAATACGGATAGTGATGGTAGTAGCAACACTGCAACTATTACCCAAGCACCTACTAGCGGCCAGGGAACTACCGCTACAATCAATCAAAAATCACATACTGCTGGAGTAAATACTGGGACAATTACTCAAGAAGGAAATACAGAAACAGCCACTCTTAATCAAGATGCAACCCACAATGGTAGCAATACAGCTGAAATTACCCAAAAAGATGCTAATCTTGGCTCAACGGCTAGTGTAACACAAAATGCCACAGATTTTAGTAGCAACACGGCTACTGTACTTCAACAAGCTGATGCTCAAGGCAATGTGCTGCTGACTCAAACTAGTACAGGTATGGGTTCTAGCAATATGGCCAACGTAACTCAAAATGGGGGAAGTTACCAAGCTTCAGCCAATATCACACAAGATGCAAAATCAGCTTCTTCTAACGAAGCTACTGTAGTCCAAAATGGCTGGTTTGAAACTGTAACTCTAAACCAAACAGCGGATGGGCAAGGATCTTCTAACAAAGCATTAGTAGACCAGAATACTCCTGGCGGAGCTAATAGTATGGCTTCTATTACACAGAATGCAATCGGAGGAGGGGCCAACGAAGCTACAATTGCGCAAGCTTCTACACATGGTTCTATGGCTACAATTAAACAGGTAGCGGATATGGCAGGAGATCCTAATATCGCTTCTATTTCTCAAGCAAATGATGAGCATATGGCTTATATTAGCCAAATGGGTGCTGGAAATAAAGCTTCTATTTCTCAATTAGAAGGGCCTAGCCACGAAGCCACTATTAAACAGGAAGGAATGGGCAACAACACTCAAATTGGCCAAGCTGGAATAAACCAAACTGGAAAGGTTACTCAAACAGGCAATGAAAACTTTGCTTATCTTACACAACTTGCAGAAGGAAACATGGGGGAAATAACACAAACTGGTAATTCTAACTCTGCATCGCTTGAACAATTAGGTAGCTTCAACACCGCAACCTTTACGCAAAATGGTGACGGAAACTCTATATTCGCTGTTCAAAACGGAGGCGGCAACTCTTTCACTAGCACTCAAACTGGTAATAACAACTCGTTTTCTATTACTCAGAATGGCAACTAGAAGCTAATTATTGTCCCAACATTAATTATCATCATAAACCTCCTTGCTATTTTGAGAATACCTAATATCTCAAAACAAGGAGGTTTTTCATAACTGTTTAAGGAGAGTTTTATAGAGGGTAACTTTAGCGCAAAGTTTCTGAATAAATTTTGCAACCATATTAAATAAATTTCAGATCATAAAGATTGCAAAACACTAACATAAAATACTGACTATCAACAAGTTAATAAATAAATAAAACTTACAAAATAACTTATACTTTGAAATTTAGTCTTATTTTATTACATTCGACCGTTAAAATATTGGGCTACTTAAATCAAGTTCAGCATAACTTAAATTGTCACAGCTGTAATTACAGGAAGTAAAATAAAAATTTAAAGCATAGATTCTAAAAAGTACGACTCCAATTTATTAACTAATTCTGTAAAATATCACTATATTTTTTTTACAATAGTAAACATTTTCTATATAAAGTAGTCGAAAGAATGTACTTATTATGTAGATAAAAAAAACAAATACAAACTTATCATCTAATAAATACCTTAGCTCAAAATAATTTTTATACTAAATAATAAACAATATAGGCATTCTATAAATTCAATAGATGTAAAATTTAAATCATTATAAGTATGAATGAACAATATTATGATGAAACTTATTTTGAGTGGCAGAAAGAGATGGGGGCATTTGGAGGATGGGCTGATT
>JBKBWE010000351.1:0-2470 GCA_046289145.1 Sediminibacterium sp. | reverse complement strand
ATTTGATAATAGAAGTGGATGGAAATAATATGGACGTATTAATGCAAGAAGTTGAAGCCATTGCAGAACTCTTAGTAGAATTTGATGCAGGAGATATTTTATTTGCAGACGATGCCCAACAAAAAGCAGAATTGTGGAAACTAAGAAGAAGAGCTGCTGAAGCAGTAAAATTAGATGGCTATACTATTGAAGAAGATACAGTGGTTCCTAGGGCCGAATTACCTGCACTTATTAAAGGAGTAAAAGAGCTGGGTATTCAATATGGTTTTAAAGTAGTTTGTTATGGACATGCGGGCGACGGCAACTTACATATCCGCATCAATCATGCTACTATTAAGAATAGTCATGGCAACCCTGAAATGACCCAAATACTTAAAGCCTTATTTGCTTTAGTCAAAAGTTTAGGGGGAACCATCAGTGGAGAACATGGTATTGGATTGATTCAGAAACCTTATATGGAAACGGTCTTTAGCTTAAATTCTATACAACTCATGAGAGATATTAAAAAAGCTTTTGATCCTAACAATATTTTAAATGTTGGAAAAATATTTGATACAAAGGATTGAGTAATTTTATCTAAATAAATTGTATGAAAAAGGGATGGTGGATCTTGATTTTAGTGCTTTTCAGTTTTAGTAAAATACAGGCGCAGTTAGAAGCTCCTGAGAAGCCTGTAGGATTTGATCCTGCGAGGGTATTTATTGGTACAAGCTTAAACCTTGGTTTATCTAATCGCTTTTTTAATTTAGGGCTTAACCCAGAAGTGGGCTATAGTTTAAATAATTGGTTAGATATTGGTGTTGCAATGAACTTGAATTATTACTCTCAAAGTGCAACTGGATTTAATAGCATCAAATACAAAAATTTTAATTTTGGTGGTGGTGCATTTTTACGAGTTTGGCCAATCAGTTTTTTACACTTGCAAATTCAGCCTGAATACAACTGGATCAGTTCTTCTCAAACTGATGTAAATACTGGGCAAATATTTAAATATAAACTTCAAGCACCCAGTATGTTGGCGGGTATTGGATATGGTACCAGAGAAATTGGGAATCGATTTTCTCATTTTACCATTATGATTGATTTAAATCAAGCCATCAATTCACCCTACCGTGATCAATTTGGAGACCCTCAACCTGTATTTAGGGGCGGATTTGGCATGTACCTTAACTCAAGAAAGCGATAGCTTGTGCTGCAGTAGAAGCTACTAGCAATCGCTCTTTCCAATCCTCATACAAAAACCCTTGTTGGTACATAGTATCTATATGTGCAATTAAATGGTCATAGTATCCATTGCAATTCAATATCACTATTTTTTTATTGTGAATCTTGAGGGTGTTCCATGTAAGCATTTCGAACAGCTCGTCTAAAGTTCCATTGCCTCCTGGCAAAATAATGGCTGCATCACATAGTTCATAAAGCAATTTTTTTCGAACATGCATATCTGCTACTACCCTTAATTCGGTAATGCCTTTGTGTTGGTGCTCCCACTCTAACAATACTTCTGGTATAACCCCTATTACTTCTCCATTTCCTTGCATTACCGCATCAGCAACTGCTCCCATTAGGCCTTTGTTACCTCCTCCATAAACCAATCTGATTTTTTTTTGAGCCATTAATTTTCCTAATTCAATTGTTTGCAACAAGAATTCAGGATCATTTCCAGATTTGGAACCACAGAATACAGCTATATTATTAATTTTCATATTATACCATTAGGACAGACAAAATACCTGAATTATTTTTACTACTTTACAAAATTCTTTTAACGAAACAAAACCCATATGTCTCCCTTATTGTTGTTTTCATTTGTTATTGGCTATTTTTTGATTTTATTAGTAGTTGCTTGGTATACTGGAAGAAATAGCGATAACCACTCTTTTTTCATTGGAAATAAGAATAGTAACTGGATGCTGGTAGCATTTGGGATGGTAGGAACTTCTTTAAGTGGCGTTACATTTGTAAGTGTTCCTGGTGCTGTTGCCAAAGAATCATTTGCCTACTTGCAAATTACCATTGGCTATTTATTTGGGTACTTAATGATTGCATATATACTCTTACCACTTTACTATAAACTTAATCTGACTTCAATTTATAATTATCTAAGCTCTAGAATGGGTTTCAATTCTTATAAAACAGGTTCTTCCTTTTTTATACTTTCTAGAACATTAGGTGCTACAGCACGCTTGTATTTAGTAGTTAATATTTTACAAGAAGCCATTTTAAACAGTTTTAATATTCCGTTTTGGGCAACTACTTTAATCATTTTAGTAATGATACTGTTGTACACTTTTGAAGGAGGAGTAAAAACCATTGTTTATACCGATACCCTTCAAACTACTTGTATGTTAGCTGGGTTAGTGATATGTGTATTCTATATCTTAAATCAACTGAATATGGGCTTTGGGGATAGCTTACAAGCAATGAATGACCGAGGATATTCAAAAATATTTTTTACAGATCCCAACAG
>JBKBWE010000056.1:0-12228 GCA_046289145.1 Sediminibacterium sp. | reverse complement strand
CAGGAGCTTATACTGTTGTCAGCACTAGTACATCAGGTTGTGCAAGTGCAGCAAGTACTGCAACTACCGTGACGGTAAATCCATTACCATCGACTCCTACTATCACTGCAGCAACTGCAACCAGCTTCTGCATCGGTGGGTCTGTAGTATTGACTTCAAGTGCATCATCAGGCAATCAATGGTTCAGAGATGGAGCAAACATTACAGGTGCTACCAATGCAACTTATACTGCCAATCAATCAGGGGTATATACTGTTGTCAGCACTAGTACATCAGGTTGTGCAAGTGTAGCTAGCATAGCAAATACGGTAACTGTTAATCCATTACCTGCAACACCTACCATTAGTGCAGCTTCAACTACTACTTTCTGTGTGGGTGGTTCAGTAGTGCTTACTTCTAGTGCAACATCAGGTAACCAATGGTTCAGAGATGGAGCCCTCATTGCAGGCGCAACTAATTCAACTTACACGGCAAATCAATCAGGGGCTTACACCGTTGTAAGTACAAGCAATTCAGGTTGTGCAAGTGCAATTAGCAACGCAACTACTGTAACCGTTAATCCATTGCCTACAACACCAACTATTAGTGCCGCTTCAACAACTACTTTCTGTGTGGGTGGTTCTGTTGTATTGACTTCGAGTGCTGCATCAGGTAATCAATGGTTTAAAGATGGAGCAATTATTACAGGTGCTACCAATGCAACTTATACTGCCAATCAATCAGGGGTATATACTGTTGTCAGCACTAGTACATCAGGTTGTGCAAGTGCAGCTAGCACCGCGACTACGGTAACGGTTAATCCATTGCCTACAACACCTACCATTAGTGCCGCTTCAACTACTACTTTCTGTGTAGGTGGTTCTGTAGTATTGACTTCAAGTGCGGCAACAGGTAACCAGTGGTTCAAAGACGGAGCCATCATTGCAGGCGCTACCAATTCAACTTATACTGCAACTCAATCGGGCAACTATACGGTAAAAATATCCAATGCAAATAGTTGTGAATCTACAAGTGCAAATACAACTGTTACAGTAAATCCAATACCAACAAAAGCAACCATATCTCAGTCTGGTGCTGATTTAATTAGCAGCAGCAATACTGGAAACCTTTGGTTCAAGGATGCTGATCAAATTGCTGGTGCAACAGATAAAACATATAGACCATTAGTAAGCGGATATTACAGAGTTCAAGTAAGGTTAAATGCCTGCTCAGGACCTATGAGTGATCCTTACTTCTATCTAGTTACTAGTGTAGTGAATACCAATACTTCTTCAGATAGTTATAAACTATTCCCTAACCCGGTTAAAGACAAATTCTTAATTGATGCAGGAACAAGTATTCACAAAATTAGTTACCAAATTTTTGATGCAAATGGCAGAAGAATATTGAGTAACTCGTTCACAAAATCTGTTGTAGTAGATCTAAGTAAATTAAATTCAGGAACCTACACGATCCTGATTACAAATACAAAAACATTGAAGCAAGAGAGCAAACAAATCATCAAACAATAATCTTAATGAAGAAAATAACCCATATTATTTTTTTGGTGCTTTTCATAACAACCACTTCTGCTACTTGCAAAAAGAATACACCTGTTGAACCACCTGAGGAAGATTTAAAAATATCCACCAATCCAATAATTGGAACTGATATTGTTGGGGCTTTATCCAATATTTATAATTTTAAATTAGTATTGAATTCCAAGCCACCTAAAACAGGAGTTAAGATTGATATCAGCGTAAAAAATGACTTAGATAATAGTGTATCGTTTACTCAATCAACCCAAACTTCCTCTAACACTGTTAGCTCTATAGACCTGCAAATTGGAAACCTAATACCAGGAAACCTATACACAGCAACAACTGAAGTAACTTCTTTAAGTAAAGCAACCAATAAAACACAAATCGTTTTTAAAATTGCTCGCAAATAATTACTTATGTACTTCACTTGTAAAGTGAAAAGTAATGTCTGGGTTATTCGTGATTTCAGTATTTAAGAACCATTCACTCTGCGCTAAGTAAACCGGTTGACCATCTTTGTCTTCAGCTGCATTCTGTTGTTTGAATCTTAAGAAATCTTCTAATTTTTTAGGGTCTTTGCTGGTTAACCAACAGGCTTTATAAAAAGGCAGGGTTCTGAATTCACAAGCTGCACCATATTCTTGTAAAAGACGGTACTGAATTACTTCAAATTGTAATTCACCCACACAACCGATGATTTTTTTATTGCCCCCGTGTTGGGTAAATAATTGAGCAACTCCTTCATCGGTCAACTGACTAATCCCTTTTTCGAGCTGCTTGGTTTTCATTGGATCTTTATTGACCAACTCTTTAAAGATTTCGGGAGAGAAAGTAGGAATACCACTGAAATAGTAGTTCTCTCCTTCGGTCATGGTATCACCAATTTTAAAATTACCCGTATCAAATAAACCGACCACATCACCCGCATAAGCGTCTTCCACTACCTCTTTAGAGCGAGCCATAAAGCTATAGGGATTGCTAAAGCGCATGTCTTTATCTAGACGAACATGATGATAATATTTATTACGCTCGAACTTTCCACTACAAACTCGCATAAAGGCAATGCGGTCTCTATGTTTAGGGTCTAGGTTAGCGTGTATCTTAAAAATAAACCCACTAAACTTTTCTTCACCCACTTCAATGGTTCGGGTAGTTGTTTCACGAGATCGAGGTACTGGTGCAATTCTAATAAAAGTGTCCAGCATTTCCTTTACCCCAAAATTATTCACCGCCGATCCAAAAAACACAGGTGCTATTGATCCACTTAAATAATCTGCAGGATTTAATTCTCCATAAACCCCATCAATCAATTCCACATCTTCTCTTAATTGATTGGCATCTCTAACTCCTACTTTAGCATCTAATACAGGATCAGCTAAATCAGTAATGGCAATCACGTCTTCTTCCTCTGCCTTGGTACTTGCAGTGAATAAACGTAAGCTCTTATTATCTAAATTATATACCCCTTTGAATTCTTTACCACTATTAATTGGCCAAGTCATTGGGTGGAGGGAAATTCCTAATTCTTTTTCTATTTCTTCTAATAAATCAAATCTGTTCTTTCCATCACGGTCCATTTTATTAATGAATACAATCACAGGTGTATCTCGCATCCGACATACTTCCATTAATCTTCTGGTTTGTGCCTCTACCCCGTTTACACTATCAATTACCAAAATAACACTGTCTACAGCAGTGAGGGTACGATAAGTATCTTCCGCAAAGTCTTTGTGGCCGGGCGTATCCAATAAATTAATAAGGATATTTTGGTATTCAAAAGTCATTACAGAAGTAGCTACCGAGATACCCCTCTGACGTTCAATTTCCATGAAGTCGGAAGTAGCTCCTTTTTTGATTTTATTGCTTTTTACCGCACCAGCCACTTGAATAGCACCTCCAAACAACAATAACTTCTCGGTTAAAGTAGTTTTACCAGCATCCGGGTGAGAGATGATGGCAAATGTTTTTCTTCTGTTGATTTCTTTCTCGTACTTCATATATAATAAAAGCGCCCCCAATAATAAAATGGAGGCGCAAAGGTAATCTTTATAGCTTTAGTTCAAACTCCTGAAATCTACTGGGACCAGCTTACTTACCCCTGGTTCCTGCATGGTTACCCCATAAATTACGTCTACGGCTCCCATGGTTTGCTTATTGTGGGTTACAATAATGAACTGAGAATTATCACTGAACTTCTTAATCATCTGCGTGAACTTACCTACGTTAGCATCATCTAATGGGGCGTCCACCTCATCCAAGATACAGAATGGTGCTGGCTTAATGAGGTAAATGGCGAATAACAAGGCGGTTGCAGTCAAGGTTTTTTCTCCTCCACTCAACTGGGTAATTGAGCTAGGTCGTTTCCCTTTCGGCTTAGCCACAATCTCAATGCCGGTATCTGCTAAATTATCTGGGTTAACCATTAACATATCCGCCGTATCCTCTTCGGTAAACAGTGCCTTAAACACTTTTTGGAAATTCTCTCTTACTTTATTAAAGGTTTCTAAGAACAACTGATTGGCTGTTTCTTCTACTTCTAAAATGGTTTGCAACAAGCTTTCTTTAGCAGTAACCAAGTCGTTCTTCTGTTCTAAAATAAAGTCGTAACGCTTCTTCATTTCAGTGTAAGCTTCAATAGCGGTAGGGTTTACTTCGCCCATATTGTCCATTCGCTTGCGCATTCTATCTGAAGCAGCTTGCAATTCTTCTAAAGGCGTATCAGAAGTTCTAGGTTGATCAAGGATTTCGTCTAACTCAATCTTAAACTCAACATGCAAGCGCTCCTTCATTCCAGCCAATTGCAATTTAAGTTCATTGAGTTTGTCTTTTAGTTCGTTCACTAAATGATCAATCATTTCCTTGCTCTTCACTTTCATTCGAAGCGCACTCTCTTTTTCCTGTAAAGCATTTCTATAGTTATAGTATGCCTGATCTGCTTCATTCAACTTGATTTCTTCTGCTTCTTTATTACGCATTAATTCGAGCAATAATTGCTCTACTTCTTGTAAAGAAGCTACTCCGTCTACAATTGCTTGTTCTGCATCTGCTAATTGAGCCGTATTGGTCTTGATTTGCTCGTGCAAATCGTTCAATTGATTCTCTTTGAATAATAATTCTTGCTTAATGGTTGTCAATTTACTTTGCTGACGTGTCAACTGTAAATTGGTTTCATTAAACTGACCCGAAGCAAAATGATACGCTTGCTCCGATTCTTGGTAATCTTGCTCTAGATTGCGCATTTGCTCAGCCGTATCTTGTAATTGAACATTTAATTCAATCAATACTTCTCTTGTTTCGGCAATAGCATCTTGCTCATCTTGCAAACGACCTTCAATATCGGCCAAGCGCTGTTCGCCATTTTGTTGGGCAGCTTGCAAGTTTTCAATTTTATTTTTAGCTGCAAAAACCTGATTGGTCAATTGATTAATTTCTTGCTCGGTTGCTCTAATGGCATGTTCTTTTAGTTGATCACTAAAAGTGATGACTTCATTGTGCTTGGCTTGAATATCTGCTTTTAATAAACTAACCACCGATTCTTGGTCTTGAATTTCTTCTGCTAATTTTTCTAAGTTCTTGGCACGACCAATTTTTTTACCCTCAAATAAGCCAACACTCCCTCCTGTTAGGGTATATTTTCCTTTAACGTATTTGCCTGTTTTTTCTAAAACAACTGCTCCATTTGAGTTGTGGATGGCTTCTTCATTCTCCCCAATATAAACATTGCCTAATAAGTATTCAGCAAGTTTATAATATTGGTCATCCACTTCAATTACATCTAATGCTTTTAGCGTATTGGCTGGCTGGTGGGTATTATTTTGAAAATTGGCAAATTGGTCTAATAAAAAGAAATTGGCTTTGCCCTTTTTGTTATCATCTAATAAATGAACGGCTTTTAATCCTTCCTCTAAATTATTCACCACATAATAATTCAGGTAAGGCTCCAATACATTTTCAACAGCGGTACGATATTCTTCTTT
Source organism: Sediminibacterium sp. (assembly GCA_046289145.1). Lineage (GTDB taxonomy): Bacteria > Bacteroidota > Bacteroidia > Chitinophagales > Chitinophagaceae > Sediminibacterium. The sequence continues at coordinate 6,731 of JBKBWE010000056.1, read as the reverse complement.
TACATAAATAATATCCGATAAAATAGGAGCTGCATGGTTCCAGTCATTGTTCTTATGCAAGAACTTGATGCTCTCTGGATAACCTTCCATTGAATCAATCAAGCTCTTCAACAAATTGTATTCATTGCGCTTGGCGTCTAATTTACGGTTCTCATCTGCTAACTCCCCTCTTAACACTTCTAATTGCTGCTGGGTTTCAAAAATTTGCTCTTTGGTTTTTTCGTGCTGTTCTTGCAATTGAACCAGGTCTACCCGTTTCATTTCTAAAGCTTCTTCTTTCTCTGCACTTTCTGCTTGCAACTGAGCTAATTGTTGTAATCGATTCGTACGCTCATCAGTTAACTGCAACTGCATACGCTGCAAATTCTGGATAGAAGTATCTGCTACAGCTACTTTTTTCTCTGCATCAAATTGATTGCGCTGGTATTGTTGGTATTGATTCCTTACCGCATCAACTCCTGAACGCTTTTCATCAAATGTTTGGCGTTTGGTTTCCACTTCTACTTTTGCTTCAGTAACTCGATCTTGTAAAACCGCCAAATTCGCTTCCTCTTCACCCACTTGCATTTGAGAATACTCAATAGAATCCCCAATGGTTTTTAATTGACCTTCTGCTTTTTCTAAGAAATCCTTTAAGTTGGTTTCTTTTTCTTTAAGGTATTGTAGTTTTTGGCTGGCTAAGTTTTTATCATTCTCCGTTGAACGCAGGTTCTGTTGCAATTCATTAAACCCATGTTGCATACTTTGAAGGGCCCTTTCTTGGGCAATAAATGCCACTTTCTCTTGCTCAATAGCCGCTTCTTCAGTAGCTATCTCTGCTTCCAATTGCATTTTCTTATCTAACTCTAACTCTTGTTGCTCAGTTAATTCGCGATAAGAAATATTGAATCCTTCCAAAGCAGCTTTGGCCAATTCAACCGCTACTTCTTTGTACTCTTTTTTAATTTCATAAAACTTCTCTGCCTTTCGAGCCTGGCTTTCCAAGGTTTTTAATTGGTTATTGATTTCGAATAAAAGGTCTTCAATACGTGCCAAGTCTTGCTCGGTGGCATCCAATTTATTCTTAGCCTCTTTTTTACGGGTTTTGTAAATGGTAATTCCGGCCGCTTGCTCCAACATTCTTCTACGGCTGTTTTCTTTGTCTTTGATGATATCATCTACCATTCCCAATTCGATGATGGCATAACTGTCTGTACTCACCCCAGTATCCAAAAACAAATTATGAATATCCTTTAACCTACATGTAACGTCGTTCAATCGGTATTCACTCTCCCCATTTTTATAAAATCTTCTAGTGACAGTTACCGTACTAAATTCGGTTGGAAGTAAATTTTTGGTGTTCTCAAAAGTTAAACTCACTTCCGCCAATCCACTTGCACTTCTGGTTTTACTCCCGTTAAAAACCAATGCTTCTAAATTCTCACTTCTTAAAGCTGAAATCTTTTGCTCCCCAATTACCCAACGAATACTATCAATGATATTACTCTTTCCACAACCATTCGGTCCAATGATCCCTGTTATACCTTCGTCAAAGCTTACGACTGTTTTATCAGCAAAACTTTTAAACCCCTTGATTTCTAATGATTTTAATCTCACGTTATCGTTGTTTAGTACTTGCGAACATAAGGTAAAAGAAGAAGATTTAATAGGGCAAGAGGCCTATTGTGAATAACAAGTGTAGAATAAAAATGAGCAAAGAGAAAAAGGGGGAAATTAAAGATAATCTATGAGTATCTATAATATTATAAATCAATTATTTACAAACTCCAACTCTTAATTAATTAAAAAGAAAAATACGATTAATAAAAGCAGGAGTTATCCACCAAAAAAAGTGAATATAATTCCAGTTAATATTGAAACTATATTTGTTTGATGCAGTCCATTGTTTTCACCGTTACCAATGATATCAGCTACGACCAGCGGATGCACCGAATCTGCAGCAGCTTAGCAGCCCATGGGTTTCAGGTAAGGATTATTGGGGTTAATAGGGTTAAATCTATCCCACTGCCCATTCCACCGCTTTATGGTACCTCATACCAGCAACAACGCTTGAACTGTATTTTTCAAAAAGGACCACTATTTTATATAGAATTTAATATTAAGTTATTCATTGTATTATGCTCATTATCATATGATATAGCGTGCTCAATTGATTTAGATACCATCCTCCCAGTATGGGTAGCTACCTGGCTCAGGGGCAAGAAGAGGGTATATGACGCACATGAGTATTTTACTGAAATGAAGGAGGTTCGCAGTAGACCAAGGGTAAAAGCCGTCTGGAAATGGATTGAACGAACAGCAGTACCTCATTTCAAACAAGGTTATACGGTCAACCAACACTTGGCCGACCTATTTTCCGAGCGACTTCAAATTAAACTTGAAGTCATTCGGAACCTCCCATCAATCTCAAATGAACCCAGTCTCTTGCACCAAAACACCACTCAAAAAGGCGCCGTTTTGGCAGAAGAACCCAAGAAACAGCATCAATTACTATATACTTTTACTTCAAATAAACTAATACAATTTATTAATAATCAGTTTAAATCAAAATTTATTATATATCAAGGGGCGGTTAACCACGGAAGAGCTTTTGAACAGCTTATTCCAGCAATGCAATGGGTGAATGCTCCGCTCTTAATTGTGGGACAGGGAAACTTTTTAGCCCAAACTACCGCCTTAATTCAGGAGTATGGTCTGGAACAAAAGGTCTTTATCCATCCCCCCATACCCCCAGCTGAATTAAAAATGCTGACTCCAAAAGCCCATATTGGAATCACCATTTTTGAACCAGAAGGGATTAATCAGTACTATTCTTTGGCAAATCGTTTCTTCGATTATATGGCCGCAGGTATACCCCAGGTATGCGTAAATTATCCAATGTATGCTGAAATTGTAAAAGCCCACCCTTTTGCATTCCTCATTAATAATACTGAACCTTCCACAATTGCATCGGCATTGAACAATTTACTATCAGATGATGTTCTTTACAACAGACTCCAACAAGAATGCTCCAAAGCAACTAAAGTGTTGAACTGGGAGAACGAGTCCAATCAATTAATAGCCTTTTATAGCCGCCTCTAATTTTGGAAAAGCACTTACATATTATTTCTTTTGATGTTCCCTACCCTGCTAATTATGGGGGTGCCAGTGATGTATTTTATAAACTACCTGCATTTCAAGCGCAGGGAATCAAAGTACATTTTCATTGTTTTGACTATGGCAGGGGTCAACAAAAAGCTTTGGATCAGTATTGTGCCAGTGTTCATTATTACCAACGTACCGAAGGGCATAAGGGCTTTTCGAGTAAGCTGCCCTATATAGTTAGTAGCCGCATTAACGAAGAACTTTACCAGAATTTACTCCAAGACAATCATCCCATTTTTATGGAAGGGGTGCATTGCACTTATCTATTACAAGATGATCGCTTTAAAGAAAGAGCCTGTTTCGTTCGGCTGCATAATGTAGAATACCAATACTACCGAGACTTATATCAAAATGCCAGCTCCCTTTTTAAAAAAGCTTACTACTGGAACGAGTCAAGATTATTAAAAAAATACGAAGCCAATTTAGCTGGTAAAGCTACTTTTTGGGGAGTAAAGGAAGCCGATAACGATGTGTATCGCCATGAATTTGGCTGTAAGAATATTGAAGAGCTTTCTTTATATATACCCGATTGGAAGTTAAGTGCAGAGGAAGGCATTGGCTCTTATTGTTTATATCATGGAGACTTAAGTGTAGAAGCCAATGAAAAAGCCGCCACTTGGCTCTTAGAGAAAGTCTTTAAAAACTTAGAAATCCCGTTCGTAATAGCCGGCAAAAATCCCTCTGAAAAACTAAGAAAGCTGGCTTACTCCAGTAAATATTCTTGCTTAGTGGGCAACCCCACCGAAAAGGAAATGCAGGATATGATTGCCAAAGCACATATTCATTTGTTGCCTTCTTATATAAAAACAGGCATGAAAGTAAAATTGCTGAATGCCTTATTCAATGGAAGACATGTGGTCGTAAATGAAGCCACCATTGCCGATTCTGGCTTGGAACCACTTTGCCATATAGGAACCACGGCCAATGCATTTAAAGACCTGGTTGCACAGTTGTATCACCAGCCTTTTACTGAAGATGAAATAAGGTTACGCAACAAAATTTTGCTGCCTCGCTTCAACAATGAAGCCAATGCAAAAAAACAGATTGGTTGGATCTGGGGTTAATTGGCTGCACTATCTGCTACCCTTCCGTTTTCGGTTTTCAACATTCTACTTGGGTAACGATTGATTACAATAAAATCATGGGTAGCCATCACTACAGAAGTACCATAGTCTTTGGCAATTTGAAACAGCAACTGCATAATTTCATCGCTGGTTTCTGGATCTAAATTTCCGGTAGGCTCATCCGCCAATACAAGTTTGGGGGAGTTGAGCAGCGCCCTAGCAATTTCAACCCTTTGTTGTTCGCCACCACTCATTTCAAAAGGCATTTTAAAGCCCTTGCTTTTTAATCCTACTTTCTCTAATACATCTGCTATTTTTTCTTCCATCAATCGTTCGTCTTTCCAGCCCGTTGCTTTCAAAACAAACTTGAGGTTCTCATGCACATTGCGATCGGTTAAGAGTTGAAAGTCTTGGAAAACCACGCCCAGGTTTCTGCGCAAGAAAGGAACTTTTTTCCAATCCATTCCCCTTAAATTAAACCCTACTACAGAAGCTTCTCCTTCAGTTAGCGTTAATTCTCCATATAAAGTTTTTAATAAGCTACTCTTACCGGTTCCGGTTTTACCCACCAAGTAAACAAACTCTCCTTTATTAATGGTGAAATTGACGTCTTGTAAAATAAGGCTATTGCCTTGGTATATATTTACATTCTTTAAAGAGACTACTGTTTCAGACATATTGTACATAATATAGTATTACAAATATAAGTGCTCAGCCAATAAGCAATCGTTAATATTGATAAGATACTTCTCCAAAATAACCCTTTAACAATAAGGAAGAATGGCCTGCAGTTGCTGCTTCTACCCTTCCAACAATTTGCGCTTCTATTCCCAAGCTTGCCGCTGTTTCAATCATTTGGTTCGCAGTTGCTTCATTGGTGAAAATTTCTAATCGATGTCCCATATTAAATACCTGGTACATTTCTCTCCAATCTGCACCAGAATTTTCTCTGATTAATTCAAACACTGGTGGTGGGGTAAACAAATTGTCTTTAACAATATGCAAAGCCTTGGGCAAATATTTCATGCACTTGGTTTGGCCACCGCCACTGCAATGAATCACTCCATGTATTTGATCAAAATGCACATCCAATAATTGCTTCATTAAAGGCGCGTAAGTTCTGGTTGGAGACAATAAAAGCTTTCCAATAGAAATATGATTCCCACCAATATTAATAGTGTCCGACATTTTGTTTTTGCCAATGTACACTACTTTGTCTTGCAACTTGGGTTCAAAGGATTCAGGATATTGGCGGGCATACATTTTATCTAATACATCATGTCTTGCGCTGGTTAATCCATTGCTGCCTAAACCACTATTGTATTCTGTTTCATAATTGGCTTTACCAGCACTGGCAAAACCAACAATTACATCCCCTTCTGCAATCAAGTCATTGGTGATTAATTTATTCTTAGGCCATCTTGAAGTCATGGTTCCATTCACTGCAACGGTTCTAACCACATCTCCTACATCTGCCGTTTCTCCTCCTAAATAATGAATATTGACCCCATAGGTTTTAAGTGTATCAAAAAATTCCTGTGTGCCATTAATGATGGCTTCTAAAATGTCTCCATTGATCAATAATTTATTGCGATCAATGGTGCTCGAAAACAAGAGTTGATCGGTAACACCCACACAAAGCAAGTCGTCTAAATTCATGGCTACTGCGTCTTGGGCAATTCCTTTCCAAACAGACAGGTCACCGGTTTCCTTCCAATACAAATAAGCCAAAATACTCTTGGTGCCTGCTCCATCTGCGTGCATAATATTCACCCATGCTGGATCATTGCATAAGAAGTCGGGATAAATTTTACAAAAAGCATGGGCATATAATCCCTGATCTAATTTTTGAATGGCTTGGTGCACTTCTTCTTTTTGAGCAGAAACCCCACGTTGAGCATATAAAGACATGTATCGCTTTTTATTATGTATAGAATTGGCGCAAAGGTACAAAAAGGGGGTATGCAAAGGGAAGGAACTTTGCCTTGGAGTACTTACTTTTGCGCCTGATTATGAAGGTACATCGTGAATTAGCCCCCTCGCTCCCCCATTTTAATCATGCGGTAATTACCATTGGTACATTTGATGGCGTGCACCAAGGGCACCAACAGATTTTGGCTCAAATGAAAGCCGAAGCGGCAAAGGTGAATGGCGAAACGGTGATCATCACTTTTCATCCCCATCCTAGAAAAATTGTTTCTTCGGTTCCGGGAGACATCAAACTCATTAATACATTAGCCGAAAAAATTCAATTATTAGAAAAAGCAGGGATTGATCATTTGGTAGTCATTCCTTTTGACCATGAATTCTCTAACCAAACTGCCGACGATTATATTCGTGACTTTTTGTTCAAATATTTTCAGCCTAGCGTTATTATTATAGGTTACGATCATCGATTTGGTAAAGGCAGAACGGGGGATTATCACTTGCTGGAACAATATGGCCGCGAACTGGGTTTTGAAGTGAAAGAAATTTCAGAGGAAATGCTGAATCAAGTAGTCATTAGTTCTACCCGCATTCGAG
>JBKBWE010000350.1:0-2479 GCA_046289145.1 Sediminibacterium sp. | reverse complement strand
GGACCTGGTGGAAATTTCACCCACCGCAGATCCTCCTGTATGTAAGATTATAGATTATAAGAAATTCTTATACGAGAAGAAAAAGAAGGAGAAGGAAATGAAAGCCAACTCCAAGCAAAGTGAAATCAAAGAAATTAGATTTACGCCAAGTACAGATGACCATGACTTCAACTTCAAAGCAAAACATGCAGAAGGCTTTTTGAAAGATGGAAATAAGGTCAAAGCATATGTACAATTCAAAGGTAGAGCCATCATGTTCCAAGATAGAGGGCAGTTACTGCTCTTAAAATTCGCGGAAAGATTGGCAGAAGCAGGTACTTTAGAAAGCATGCCCAAATTAGAGGGTAAGCGAATGTTTGCCATTTTTACCCCAAAAACAGGTAAAAAGAAGTAAATAATTGGACATTTCGTCCATAATATGTACCTTTGCAATCCAAAATTTTCCCGTAAGGCCAAAACAAGTTTCCACCCTGTGGTGGAACGCCAGCAGGGTGTAATCTTTATTAGATTATTATATGCCAAAAGTTAAAACAAACTCCAGCGCTAAAAAGCGTTTTAAAGTGACCGGTACCGGAGAAATCAGTTTCCAAAAAGCGTTCAAGCGTCACATCCTAACCAAGAAATCTAAGAAGCGCAAGCGTGCTTTAAGACAAAAAGGTATTGTTGGTTCTACCAACAAGGATTTCGTTTTACGTTTATTACGCTTGAAAGGCTAATTAGCCCGCTAAAAAAACAGATTATTAACCGTTAGCTCCGCTAACTTCAAAACATTTACTATGCCACGTTCAAAAAATGCAGTTGCATCTAGAGCAAGGAGAAAGAAAATTCTTGATCAAGCCAAAGGTTACTATGGTAAACGTAAAAACGTTTATACCGTTGCCAAAAATATTGTAGAAAAAGGTCTTACTTATAGCTATGTAGGTCGCAAATTAAAGAAGCGTGAATATCGCCAACTTTGGATTGCTCGTATTAACGCAGCAGTAAGAGAAGAGGGTATGACTTACAGCCAATTTATCAATAAGTTAAGTGTTAAAGGCATCGACTTAAATCGTAAAGTATTGGCCGATTTAGCAATGAACGAACCAGCTTCTTTTAAAGCTCTAGTTATTTCTGTTAAGTAAATTGACCCTTTTACAACATATTAAGCCGGCTGCAACTTGCATCCGGCTTTTTTTATTTTCATAATCCATTACAAGGGTTATTTTTACATCCTAATTTAAAAAGGAAACTTCCCTGATGAATAATACCTACACCTCTCTGGTGAACCAGACTTTCCACTTTCCACAAGAAGGTTTTGATGTAAGCGACGAAGGATACTTAGAATTCAATGGTGTTGATATCAAGAAATTGATAGACAAACACGGAACTCCATTGAAGTTGACGTATCTGCCGAAAATTGGAATGCAGATTAATAAGGCAAAAAATATGTTTGCCAATGCGTTTAAAAAACACAAGTATGAAGGGGAGTATTTCTATTGCTATTGTACTAAGAGTTCTCATTTTTCTTTTATAGTAGAGGAAGCGTTAAAACACAATATTCATTTAGAAACTTCATACGCTTACGATATTGAAATTGTAAATAGATTATATCAGCGAAGAAAAATCAATAAAGATACTTTTATCATTTGCAATGGGTACAAGCAAAAGCAATACACATCAAGAATTGCTAAGTTGATCAATTCTGGGTTTAAAAATGTGGTGCCAATTTTAGATAATAAAGAAGAGCTGCAAGCATATAAACGAAGTGTACGATCTGCAACGCCATTTTCTGTTGGGATTAGAGTTGCAGCTGAAGAAGAACCTAATTTTCCATTCTATACCTCTAGATTAGGTATTCGAGCAAAAGATATCTTAGAGTTTTATGTAGATGAAATTGAAGGATATGAAGATAAGTTTCAGTTAAAAATGTTACATATCTTTTTAAATAAAGGAATTAAAGATGATATCTATTACTGGAGTGAATTGAATAAAATTATTAACCTTTATTGTCAGTTAAAAAAGATTTGCCCCGAATTAGATTCTATCAATATAGGTGGTGGGTTTCCCATTAAACATTCATTAGGATTTGAGTATGATTATCAATTCATGATTAATGAAATTGTTGGGAATATAAAGAAAGCTTGTAAAAAAGCAAAAGTGCCAATGCCGAATATCTACACTGAATTCGGAAGTTTTACAGTAGGGGAGAGTATGGCACATATATATAGTGTTATAGGAGAAAAAATTCAGAATGATCGAGAGTGTTGGTATATGATTGATTCTTCTTTCATTACCACTTTACCTGATACTTGGGGAATAGGAGAAAAGTTTTTGATGCTTCCGGTTAATAAATGGGACAATGAATACCAGCGGGTGGTATTAGGTGGTATTACCTGTGATAGCCACGACTACTATGATTCAGAAGAGCATATTAATGAAGTTTTCTTACCTAAACTTACCACTGTAGAGAAAAAGGAAGTTGAATCAAATAAAGAGCCAT
>JBKBWE010000349.1:0-2502 GCA_046289145.1 Sediminibacterium sp. | reverse complement strand
ATATCAATTAATTATTTAAAACCTAATTCTAAAGTCAGCCTATTACTTAAAAATACTTGGTACTATGTGTTGCATAGTACTAAAAAATCCCCCATCTTTGTGTTGTCAAAATAAATGATAACAAAACGAACTAAAAATAATCATCATGAAAATCACCACCATCAACCCACTTGTTCAACTAAACAAAACAGAGTTAACTAATTTAACCCAAGTGGTAAAAGAGACAATTGCTTCAAATATGAACAATGAACCCAAAACCAAGAAAAGATTTACCGTAGCTCAACTTTGGAAAATTCAACGTTTCAGCCGTATAGCTCCAGTTAAACCAATTCTTGTTTATTAATCCAATAAAAATCTAGGCCATGGATATTCAAAACACACAGAGTCAGATGCGGAAGGGCGTATTGGAGTTTTGTATCCTTTCAATCATTCGCCAGGGAGAAGTTTACCCCAGTGATCTAGTTGATCGGATGAAAGCAGCCAACCTTCATATTCTGGAAGGTACTTTGTACCCGCTGCTTACCAGGTTAAAAAACGCAGAATTGCTCACCTATCGTTGGGTAGAGAGCAATAGCGGACCACCACGCAAATATTTCGTTATGACTGAAAAAGGCCTCACTTTTTACAGTGAACTCGAAAGAACCTGGAAAGAACTCGCGGATGCAGTTCAAGTGCTAACCCAACCAATAGCATCACCAGAAAACGAAAACAACCAAAACCAACCTTAACCAAGCTAAATAAACATACCATGAAAAAGGTAATTAATATAAACTTCCAAGGCAGAGTAATTCCCATTGAGGAATCGGCTTACGACGTACTGAAAGTATACGTAGAAAGCTTACGCCGCTTCTTTGCTAATGAAGAAGGAAGAGATGAAATCATCAACGATATAGAAGGTCGTATTGCAGAACTTTTTGGTGAAAGCCTTAAAAAAGGAAGCACTTGTATTACTGATGAAGATGTAAACAATATCATCAATAGTATGGGTAGACCTGAAGATTTTGAAGGTGAAGAATCTAATATGCAATCGCAATTAGGAGGCAATCAACAACAACAATCTAACTTTACACAAGATGCAGATCATAGTGCATCGAGAGGCAGACTTTATAGAGATACCAACGAAAAAATGTTAGGTGGTGTTTGTAGCGGTATTGCTGCATACTTTAGAATTGACCCTACTGTTGTTCGTTTACTATTTTTAGTATTGTTCTTTGGTGGCGGTTCTGGATTCCTATTGTATTTACTATTGTGGATTATACTTCCTTCTAAGCCATTAGATCATGTAACCAGCAATAGAAGATTGTACAGAAACCCTGAAGAAAAAGTAATTGCAGGTGTTGCTAGCGGTATTGCCACTTACTTCGACATAGCCGTTTGGATTCCTAGATTAATTTTTGCTTTACCATTGGTAGTGGGCATAATTTCCTCTTTTGTAAGTTCACTATTCTGGTTCGAGTTTAATCCTTTCCCTGGATTCATTTTTGGATCATTTGGTGGAACCCTATTTGTTATCTATGCTGTTCTTTGGGCAGTAATTCCTGAAGCTAAAAGCGCTTCAGAAAAATTAGAAATGAGGGGCGAGAAAGTAGACTTAAATACTATTAAGAATACCATTCAAGAAGACTTAGAAGGATTTAAAGCCCGCGCAGAAAAATGGGGTGGCGAATTCTCTGAAAAAGCGAAAGAATTTTCTTCGGAGTTCAGTTCAACTGTAAACGAAAAGAGTAAACAATTCGCATCGGAAGCTAGTTCTGTTTCTAAAAAGGGAGGCAATAAATTAGCCAATGCTATTGGCATCTTATTTAAAGCATTCTTTTTATTCTTAGCAGGTATATTGGCTTTCACAATACTGGTTGCATTATTAGGAATGATTGCAGGTAGTGTAAGTGTGTTCCCTTTGAAAAGTTTCTTCTTAGAAGGCTTTTGGCAGAACTTCCTTGCTTGGGCAACATTAATCTTATTCTTATTTGTTCCTGCAATTGGTTTACTTACTTGGTTGGTGCGTAGAATTATAGGCGCAACCGCAGGTAGTAAGTATTTAGGATTCACTTTTGGTGGATTATGGACCTTGGGTTGGATAAGCGTAATATTACTAATTGCATCTATTGCACAAAACTTTGATGCAGGTGCTAAAGACAAAGGCGATATTAAAATTGTTCAACCTACCACTAGCAAACTAACTATTAAAGTAGCTGAATCTAATTTGAGAGTAGTGAGTGGCAAATGGTTTAGAATGGATGGCTTACTAAGAATGGACGATGATAGTTTGGTATTGAACAATGTTAGAGTGCGTATTGCAAAAAGCCCAGATTCTTTGTACCGTGTTAGTTATGTAAAATTTAGCAATGGATCGGATGAAAATGCAGCCTTAAGAAATATAGCACAAATTAACTATGGCGCCACACAACAAGACAGCGTTATCTACTTAGATCGTGGATTCAAACTAAACAAAGGAACCAAGTTCCGCAATCAAGGTGTTACTGTTACCATTTTTGTACCTGT
>JBKBWE010000055.1:0-12439 GCA_046289145.1 Sediminibacterium sp. | reverse complement strand
GTTGGCAACGTTAATGCAACTTTAATTAATAATCCTACATGGGTGTCTACAGCATCAGCTGGGCAAACATATTTATGGAGTAATGGAGCAATCACTCCTTCAATTGCAGCAACTGTTGCAGGACCTTACACTGTTACCGTTACTGATGCATCTGGTTGTTCTTCAACCTCTGCTCCAATTAATATTACAGTGAATAAAGCGCCTGTATTTACAGCTTGCCCTAGTAATCAAACTGCAAATAATGCCGTTGGATTAAATAGTTCAGTAGTATCATATACAGCATCTGCTATTGGCTCACCTGCAGCTACATTATCTTATACTTTTAGTGGAGCAACAACAGGCAGTGGAGTAGGAACAGGAACTGGTGAGTCATTTAATATTGGTATCACTACGGTAACAATTACAGCCACTAATTCTTGCGGATCAACAGTATGTTCATTTACGGTAACAGTAAATGATATTACACTACCAACTATTGCTACACTTGCTGATATTAATACAATTGCAACAACAGCAGCAGGAGCAGTTGTAACTTATACTGCACCAGTAGGAACAGATAATGTTGTTGGAGCATCAACTTCACAAACAACAGGTTTAGCAAGTGGTGCTACATTCCCAATAGGAACAACAACGAATACTTTCGTAGTAACAGATGCAGCGGGCAATACTGCAACATCAAGCTTTACGGTAACAGTAGTAGGCGTACCACCGGTAATTGTGGCTCCTTCAAATATCACCGTAAATAATGATGCAGCAAATTGTGGAGCGGCAGTAAACTTTACTGCTACTGAAACCAATGCAATACCAGCATCTACAATTACATATTCACATGCACCGGGTTCTGTATTCCCAGTGGGTACTACATCAGTAACTGCAACAGCAACAAATGCAGTAGGAACATCACAATCAACTTTTGAAGTAACGGTTAAAGATGTAACTGCTCCAACTATTTCAGCAACCAATAGTATTAATGCAATTGCAACGAGTGCAAATGGTGCAGTAGTAAATTATACTTTACCAACTGCAACTGATAATTGTTCTGGAGTAATTAATGTAACTGCAACACCAGCGAGTGGATCAGTCTTTCCGATTGGAACCACCACAGTAACAGTAACAGCAACAGATGCAGCGGGCAATACTTCTAGCACAAGCTTCGATGTAACCGTAGTAGGCGTTCCACCATTAATTGTGGTACCAGCAACAATACGTGTGGATGCATCAGCAAGTAACTGTGGAGCGGTAGTAAACTTTGCAGCCACGGAAACCACTGCAATACCAGCATCAACGATTACTTATTCTCATCAACCAGGATCTGTATTCCCGTTAGGTACTACGATAGTAACAGCTACTGCAGCCAATGCAGTAGGAACATCAGAAGCAACATTTGAGATTGTGGTAACCGACAACATTGCTCCGGTAATTAATACACCATCAGCACCGGTATTCTGTGAGAACACTGCAGGAACATATACGCTACCAGCGGTAAGTGCGACTGATAATTGTGGAGTAGCAAGTGTAAGTTTTGCTATCACTGGTGTTACGCAAAGAACAGGTACAGGTTTTGATGCAGGCACAGCATTTAATGTAGGCACTAGCACTATTACCTATACTGTAACGGATGTAAACGGCAATGTATCTACTAAGTCATTAGTAGTAACGGTGAACAAAGCGCCTACTGCAACGATAGTAGTATCTAGCCCAGATGCGTTCTGTAATAAGTTGGTATTAGTAGCCAACAGCACGAGTGCCATCAGTGGTTATGCATGGAGTTACAACAATGCAAGCTTTGCAAGTACTCAGGCGGTATCCTTAGACAATACGAATGGAGATGGCACGTATAGTGTGTATGTAACAGACAACAAAGGATGTACAAGCTTAACAGCGGTAAGCTACCAGTACAGCAAACAAAATACCATCAGCAACTACACGATCTTAGCGTACAAAGAAGCAGAGTTGAAAGAGTACAATACGGTACAAACAGGAAGTGTAGGGGTGATGAGTAAGAAGGGTAAGGCTGAGATTGGCAAGAATAGTTCAGTAGCAGCACCGGGCGCGTTTGTAAAAGCACCTAAGATAGAAGTGAAGCAAGGAGCTAATGTACCAGTAAGATTGATAGGCGTGGCTACAGTAAGCTTACCAACGATGCAGTACAACACAAGCAACACGAACAACTTACCGAACTATACCACTAACCAAGGAGCAACAATCAGCTTAAGTGGTAACTACAAGAACCTGAAGATTAGAAAGGGTTCTAATGTAACCTTAACTGGTAATACCTATGGTAATATTGATATAGAAGAAGGAAGTGTGGTAAGATTTACGAGCACAGTGATTAATGTAGAGCACTTAAAAGTAGGCAAGGGTCCGAACAATGGCTTAACGCAAGTAAGATTTGCAGACAATACCAGCATTAGAGTATCGAAGCATGTACAGATAGAAGAAGATTGCTTTATCAATCCAGACGGATACAAAGTAACGTTCTACTTAGGCAAGCAGAGCAACCACGATTGCAATAAGCACCGCAACGATCACGACAACGATGATGACGACGATGATGACCACGACAGAGGTCATGGCGACGGCGATCAGAAGTTTGAAGTGAAGGGTGGCAACACAACGGTGATTGCGAATGTATATGCTCCTACAGGTGATATCAAAGTAAAAGGTGGAGAAGGCTGTCACAAGAACCACAGCAACACAGTGGTGAAGATGACTGGTCTATTCATTGGCTACGAAGTAGAGGGCGAAGGTAGAAATGTAATTTGGAACAGTTATGCATGTGGCACAGCAGCTCCAATTGCAGCAGCAGATGCGCAACCAGTGTACAACAAAACTGCAGAGGATGTGGTAGTAGCCGACGACTTAAAAGTAACGGTGATGCCAAATCCAAGTACTACGTACTTCACATTGAAACTAGTAAGCAAATCAGACTTACCAGTGAATATTAAAGTAGTAGATGCAGCGGGTAGATTGGTAGAGGGTAAAGCCAAGCTAGCGGCGAACAGCACATTACAGTTGGGACACAACTATGCAACAGGAAATCACTTTGCAGAGTTTATCCAAGGAAACCAACGTAAAGTGGTTCAGTTGATCAAGATCAAATAGGTCAATAACTCAATAATTTTTAAACAACAAAGGAGGCTGTCTAACAATAGATGGCCCCTTTTTATTTGAATTTTTCAAAAAATAATGATAATTAGGCTATTTGAATGTCCTAATTAATGTAACTTGCGACAGTTAAATAGCCTAATTTACATTAATATGGATATCCCACGTATTATACAAACTCAAATAGAGGGAAAAATTGGACAACAAAAAGTGATTTTACTTTATGGTACTAGACGTACTGGCAAGACTACAATCATTGAAAAAATTGTTAAAAAATATTCAAGCGATGCATTGCTTTTACATGGAGAAGATATGCAGATATCGGCTATTTTACAAAATAGAACCATTGCTAATTATCAACAGCTAACAAAGGGAAAGAAAATCATTATTATAGACGAAGCACAGGCTATTCCAGAAATTGGTAAAATTCTAAAGTTATTAATTGATACCATTAAAGGGATTACGGTTGTTGCAACTGGAAGTAGCAGTTTTGATTTGGTGAACAGAACGGGAGAGCCATTAGTTGGACGGAATTTAGAGTTTTATTTATACCCCATAGCACAGGCTGAATTATCATCTATAGAAGAATTCTTGACGACTAAGCAAAACTTAGAAGAACGACTCATATATGGAAGTTATCCAGAGCTGTGGCATTTAAATAATTTACAAGAAAGGGAAACCTATTTAAAGCAAATGGTCAATAGTTATTTATTGAAAGATTTACTGTCTTTTGAAAATATAAAAGGAGCCGATATACTTTTTAAACTATTGCAAATGCTTGCATGGCAAGTTGGAAGTCAGGTAAGCACTGTTGAATTAGCCACCAATTTGCAAATTAATAAAGCTACAGTTGAAAGATATTTAGACTTACTTTCTAAAGTATTTATCATCTATCCATTATCAGGGTATAGTAATAATCTGCGAAAAGAAGTTTCAAAAAGTAAGAAATGGTATTTTTTTGATAATGGAATACGAAATGCATTAATTAATAATTTCAGCTCAATCAATCAGCGTAATGATATTGGTCAATTGTGGGAGCAATATTTTTTAAGTGAAAGAATTAAATTCAATCGCTATACTAATTATCAACCACAATATTATTTTTGGCGTACTTATGATGGGCAAGAAATTGATTTGATTGAATTATATAATGGTCAACTACAAGCAATTGAATGTAAATGGAAATATGCTAAAGCTAAGATTCCAACTGCTTTTGCGAAAGCTTACTCTGAAGCAAAATTTACCATTATTAATAAAGAAAATTATTTAGAATGGATCACATAAATACCTTGGTTATCACTCCAACAAAAAATGTAATTATTCAAACAATCTGGTAAAGTGATTTTCTAAATGCGAGCGCATACCATTTCTAAATTCTTCTGGAGTTCCATTTTCTAAAAAGTCTACCAATTCTTTGTGCGATACGAACATTTTTAACATTGGTTGTTTTTTGAGTAAGCCACTGTTGTGTACATAATCAAAAACAGGCAATAACATTTTTTGGAATCGCTTCAAAGTAGCATTGCCAGTGATTTCGTAGAGCTTGCCATGAAAAGCAATCTCGTGTTCAATATTGAATAAATGGTATTGAGTAGCAGGAGGTTCATCTGCAACAATTTGTCTTAATGCAGCAATATCTTCTTTGGTAATTCTATGAAACAATAAATCGGCCATTCCTATTTCTAATACCAAACGTATTTCAAAAATTTCTTTTAAGGTTTCAGGTGAAAGAATATGTGGATTCATACTCTTACTCATCATTCCAAAAATATCAGGGCTTGTGATTACCGAACCTTTTTTCTTTTTTGATTCTATTAAGCCCATCAAACGCAAACGCGTTAAAGCTTCTCTAATAACTGTTCGGCTTACTCCAAGTGTTTCTGCTAACTCCATTTCTTTGGGTATTACATCCCCAACTGATAGTTTGCGCTTTTGAAGTAAGTCTACCAAGCTTTCTTCCACTTTATCTACCAAAGAACTAGTGTCCATTGGCTTCATTTCAGATCTGAGTAAGGCTAAATTCATCCAGAATATGTATTACTTAATATTTAACAAACCCAAAGTTACCAAAAATGCAGCTATTTTTCAATTAACTCGTAAGGGCTTATAAATCAATATATTATAAAATTGTTAAAATTTATTTTGCAATTTCAATGAAAGCTATTTATTTTTATGTCATACATAATACAATAAAACTAAATTGCTCGCCATGAACTTAAACTGCTTTAGACTCTGTGTTGTTGCGTTGTTCACAATGCTCTCCACTGCGTTATTAGCCCAAACCAAAAAAGTTTCAGGAACCATCCTGAACGATGAGGCTAAACCTCTTTCTGGAGTTTCCGTTACCATCAAGGGTACAAAAACTGGGACCCAAGCCAATGCATCGGGTATGTACACCATTGATGTTGCGGAAGGGAAGTCACTTATTTTTTCTATGATTGGATTTGCCCCTAGAGAATTTGTAGTGGGTGCAAGTGCAGTGCTAGACATTACATTAACACCAATTGTTTCTGAATTAGAAGATGTGGTGGTAACTGGTTATGGATCTCAAAAAAGAAAGGAATTAACTGGTGCTGTTGTAACGGTTAATCCAAAAGCATTTGAGCATAGTCCTACCACCAACGTAGCAACCGTATTACAAGGTAATACACCCGGTTTAAGAATTCAACAACGTACAGGTCAGCCAGGTACTACACCTTCTATTACTTTTAGAGGTGGTACTGAATTTGGCGGAGGTGGTACACCACTATTTATTGTAGATGGAGTAATCGTTCCTTCTTTATATGGTTTAGACATTAATGATGTTGCTAGTATTGATCTATTAAAAGATGCGGCAACAACTGCAATTTATGGAGCAAGAGCGGCCAATGGTGTAGTATTGGTTTCCACTAAAAAAGGAAAAAAAGGTAAAGCGCAAGTAACGTATTCTTATAATAATACCACTAACTACGTACGCAAAAATCCTACAGAATATTTAAGCGCTTCAGATTATATCAGAATGAACCGCTTAGGAATTCAAGCACGTTTTAGAGGAGATTCATTAGACAATAATACTGGTGCTATGAATACCGATCGCAACCAATTATTAGGTGCATGGGGATGGGCAGTGAATTCAGGTTGGAGATCAGACGTTGGTTTGTACACCACGCAGTTATTAAATAGCCAGAACCGTTTTTTATTAAACGATTCAAGATGGCGTTTATTGGTAGATCCTAATCCATTTAATCCGGGGATAATGGATAGTATTGTTTTTACCGATTTAAGTGCGGTAGAAAGAGAAGCAATGATTCTACAACAGAACAACACCAATGAACATAATATCAATTTCTCTGGAGCAAACGATCAAGGCAACTATGCATTGTCTTTGGGTTCTGTAAGAGACAATGGTATGATCATAGGTTCTCAACTAAAAAGATTGAACATCAACTTTAATGGAGGATTAAATATTGGCGAAAGATTAAAAGTAACTACCAATATTAGTGCTTATAGTGTAGAGCAAGCATTGCCATATGGTGGTTTTGGTGGAGTAGATCCTGAAGGTGGCGCCGCTGGCGGATTATTGCAGCGTTTTGTGGGAGTAGCTCCAACTATTCGTTACACCAATTATGCAACAGGCGAAATATTGCCTGGCCCAAATGATGTTACTTTAGGCAACCCTGCATATTGGAGTAACCTAACAGTAAACAATACCAATCAACAACGTTTCTTAGGTGGTATTAATTTAGAGTACACCATACTTCCTTATTTAAAAGTATTGGCAAGTGGTTCTGGATACTATCAATACACCAATAATAATTTCTTTACCAAAGCTTATCAACAAGGTAATGGTGGAGCAATGAATACCAATAGGGCTGCAAGTTTTAATACCAATAAAACCATGCAGTACACTACCAATGCATTTTTACAATTCAGCAAAAGATTCAAAGAACACAATGTAACAGCGTTAGCTGGTATGGAGTTCTATGATTATAAAAACTATGCTACATCTGGTTTTGCACAAGGAGCACCAACCGATTTAATTCCTTGGTTAACTGCAGCAACACCACCAAACGTGCAGGGAACTACAATTGTAAACCCAGCAGGAGCATCATCCAACTTTGATCAGTGGGAAAGAATTGCCTCTTCTATTGCACGTTTGAACTATTCATACATGAATCGTTATTTATTAACTGCAGTAGTAAGGGTGGATGGATCAAGCCGCTTGAAAAAAGGAAATTACTACGGTACATTCCCAGGAGTTTCTTTTGGATGGAATTTACATGAGGAAGCGTTCTACAAGAACACTACTTTAGCTAAATATGTAAATCGAATTAAGCCAAGATTAAGTTATGGAGTGAATGGTAATGTAAGTTCATTGGGCTTATTCGCTACATCACAAGTGTATAACAATGCAGGAACTTATAATGGATTTGGCGGAACTTATGTAGCCAACTACATTAATTCAGATGTAAGATGGGAGCGTACCAATAGCTTAAACTTTGGTTTAGACGCAGGATTCTTTAACGAGAGAATCACTTTAAATTTAGACTACTTTGTAAGAAATGTTTTTGACAAATTAGCAGGTTTAAATATTTCTTCTCAGACAGGATTTGGCAGCTTCACTACTAACTTGGGTCAGTTACAAAACAGAGGTATTGAATTGGCAGTGAATGCAAAAATTATTGAACCAAAAACAGCCGACGGATTTGCATTGTCTGTAGGAGCAAACTATTATCATGTTAAAAGTTATGCAAAGAAATTACCTTTCAATGGCTTAGCAGGCAATCAAACCAGTGGTTTCTTTGTATGGGATCCAAACAACCCAGGCAAACAAATTTATGTGCGTGGTTTAGTAGAAGGCCAACGTATTGGATTAGACGAAGTATGGGCACCAAAATGGAATGGTATTTATACAGACCCATCAACCATTGCTAGAGATGCAAATGTGTACAATGCATTCTTACCTTACAATAACAAACGCATTAAGCAATTAGGAGATGCACAATGGCATCAAGTAAATCCAAACGATACCATTGATAGCAGGCAGTTTGTATATGTTGGAAGAACGACTCCACAGCATATGGGTGGATTCAATATTGCTAGTTCATTCAAGGGTGTACGCTTGTATGCACAATTTGATTATGCGTTTGGATTTGTAGTATTAAACAATCAAATAGTAAGAGGATTAAGTCAGGTTCAAGGTTCTCAAAATGCTACTACTGATATTTTAAAAACATGGTCACCTACCAATCCAACAGGTACAATGCCTAGATATTATTGGGCAAACCAAGGTAGAAACTATGCAACTGATGCAAGTGGTAATAACCCAGCAGCTAATTTATGGGAGAAGGGAGATTATGTAATGTTAAGAGAACTAACACTAGCATATGATTTGCCTACTTCTATCATCAGCAGATACTTAGCTAACAGAGTTAAAGGACTCAGTGTAAATGTTACCGGCTCTAACTTATTTTATCTTTCTGGCTACAGCGGTAACTTCCCTGAAGTGGGTGGTGTAGACCAAGGTAAATTCCCTTTACCAAGAAGATTAACTTTTGGAGTAAGAGTAACACTTTAATTGATTGTTCAAACTAAAAATGATTGAAATGAAATACAATAAACTATTTATAGCAAGTGTGCTCTTGATAACAATGAGTACATCATCTTGCACTAAAAAATTAGACGAAGTGGTGCCACAAAGCAGCATCAGTAAAGATCAGGCATTAAAAGATCCTAACGCTGCAAGAACCCTGTACTATGGTACTTATGGTTTGTTAAGATCATACAACAGTACTTTTTATCAAATGGGTGAAATGCGTGGAGATATTTGGGCAGATGGATTATTTACCGAGAGTGTAGATGGCGGCTTACAAAATTTGTACAGACACAATATCAGTGCGTTAAACGTGCCGTTTACCAACTGGGCTGGATTATATAATTTGATTTATAATTTTAATAATGTCATTAAGATTATAAATCAAACGCCTCTACCTGATGTAGAAAAAACCAGGATCTTGGCAGAGGTATATGGCTTAAGAGCATATGTCTATTATACAATGATGAGAACTTGGGGCGCAGTTCCTTTGAATACTGAGCCGGTAGAAACATTAACCAATACAGCTGAAACCTATAAGCCAAGAACAGGAGCAGACTCTATTATGCTTCAAGTAAAATCGGATATTGCTAAGTCACTAGAATTGTTTGGAACAGCAACACCTATTTCAACAGATAAGCGGGTGGTATGGAGCAAATTGGCAACACTAGTATTAAAAGGTGATGCATTTATTTGGTCTGGAACCCATATGGGTGGCGGTACAGCCGATCTAACTACTGCTAAAGCTGCTTTACAAGAAGTAAGAAATTTGCAGGGTGCTACTTTAGATTTACAGGGCAACTATAGAGACATTTTTGATCCCACTAAAAAAGTGAATAATAAAGAAATGATTTTTGCAGTTAACTACGAGTTGCAACAAGCGCAGTTAACATTCTTTAGCAGCTTCTTGGTGAACTCTATACAAGCAAATACTTTATCATTTACACAAACTGCAACACCAACTGTATCATCTGTTTATCCTTATGTAAATGGGGCTAATAGAGTTGGTATTAACCCAGCTATTCTTACTAAGTTAACTACAGGTGCAGCCGATCAGCGTATTGCAAATACATTTAGAGTGATGTATGGAAATGCTGCACCATTTGCCATCAGAGGTGTTATGCTAACTAAGTATATAGGAACAGTAGCAGGTACTTCCCAAATTTACAACAACGATTATCCAGTATATCGTTATGCAGATGTGTTGTTGTTGTTAGCTGAAGCAAAAGCGAAATTAGGCGAAGATATTTCAGCAGAAATAAATGCCATTAGATTAAGAGCTTATGGTTCAGGTTATACTCCATATGTGAGTGGTAGCCAAACCGCTAATATGAATGCCATCTTAGACGAATATTTAAGAGAGTTTATTGGCGAAGGAAAGCGTTGGTGGGCTTTGCGTAGAGCAGGAGATGCTTATGTATATGCAAATATTAATCCAGCTTATCTAAACCCAAGTAGTACCGCTAAATTCTTATTGCCATTGTCTTTGGCAATGTTGAATGCAGATCCATTATTAAAGCAAACTGCAGGGTACTAAAAAATGTTTTATTAAGCAAGCATAAATGGTAGTTTTGGTCAAACAAGGGGCAGTAAAATTCCCCTTGTATTTATTCTCTTTAATTATTGTACAATGGAACATGTGCATTTACAAGGACTTATTTCAGCGCCGTTTACACCGATGCATCCTGACGGTTCTTTACATTTAGAATTGATACCTTCTTATTATACCATGCTAAAAGCTAATGGGGTTACCGGTGCATTTATATGTGGTTCAACTGGCGAAGGGGTTTCGTTAACCAAAGACGAAAAAATGGCAGTAGCAGAAGCTTGGGCTGCCTGTTCAAAAAACGATCCTCAATTTTCTGCAATGCCATTACTAGGAGGCACTTGTATAGCCGATGCAAAAGAATTGGCTATACATGCGCAATCAATAGGATTGGATGCAGTTTCTTTTACTGCACCTTCTTATTTTAAGCCAGCGAATGTAGAAATGCTGGCTGCTTGTTGCAAAGAAATTGCGGCAGTAGTTCCTAATATGCCTTTTTATTATTACCATATTCCTGTTTTAACAGGAGTTGGTTTTGCAATGTATGATTTACTAAAAGTAGTGGATGGATTGATTCCAAATTTTGCAGGAATAAAATATACTCACGAAGATTTTATGGATTTCTTGTCTTGCCAACAATACAAGAATGGTAAATACGATATGGTTTGGGGTAGAGATGAAAATATGTTGCCGGCACTAGCTATTGGAACCAAAGCTTCTATTGGAAGCACTTATAACTATGCCGCCCCATTGTATCATGATTTAATTGATGCGTTCAATAACGGTGATTTAAAAACGGCCCAAATATTACAACAACAGTCTATTGATATGATTCGATTGTTGGGTAAGTATGGTGGTATTGCTACAGGAAAAGCATACATGAAATTAGTTGGATTAGATTGTGGTAGCTTTAGATTACCAGTGAAGAATATGGATGCTATGCAATTTGAGCAATTTAAGAAAGACGTTGCTTTATTAGGATTTGAACAGTATTGCTCTAAAATACCGACTGCAACAAATGCCCATTAATGAAACGATATTATTATATCATTTGTTTACTGCTTATGTTCATAGCTGAAACCGTTGTAGCACAATACCCTGCTGAATGGTCAGTGCAATTTAGTATAGCAGCAAAATTACCCCCAGAAGCAGGAAAGCAATCTTCTGTTGGTTATGCAGGTGCAGTAACGGGCGTACATCAGAATCATTTATTAATAGCGGGGGGTGCCAACTTTCCAGAAGCCATGCCTTGGCAAGGAGGAAAGAAAATATACCATGCCAATATATTTGTTTATCAACAAGCGCATCAACAATTACAATTTGTACAGCAAAACTCAAAGCTGCCTGAACCAATTGCTTATCCAGCCGTATGCACAACATCAGAAGGCATTTTATATATCGGTGGTGAAAATGAAAATGGGATTTCTAAAAAAGTGTGGATGCTGCAGTGGAATCAACATAAGCAAGCAGTACAATTTATTGCTTATCCGCCATTACCCATTGCATTAACCAATGCTGCTGCAACTCTAGTAAACAATACCATTTTTGTTGCTGGCGGCGAAACTGAACAAGATGCTTCTGCACAATTTTTTTCACTCGATTTAAATAATTTAAGTGCTGGATGGAAAACACTTTCAGTAATTCCGCACGCGGTATCTCATGCGGTGTTGGTAGGCATAGCACATGAAGCTAATCCAGTCTTATACTTAATTGGCGGTAGAAAGAAAAATACCAATGGAATAAGTAGTTTGTATAATCAGGTATATGAGTTTAACATAAATAGTAATAGCTGGTCAGCCAAATCACCATTGCCTTATTCATTAAGTGCCGGCACTGGTGTATGGTATAACGTAGACCAAATCATTGTATTTGGTGGCGATAGAGGAACGGTTTTTTCTCAAGTAGAAAAAATGTTAGCAGCTATTGCAATAGAAACGGATCCAGCAAAAAAGCAGGACTTGATCAACAAAAAAAATCAATTACAAATAACACATCCTGGATTTAGTAAGGAAGTATTATTGTATCAAGCCAAGACCAATCACTGGAAAACTTTGGCAAGTATTCCTTATGATACTCCTGTTACAACAACTGCTATAAAATGGAATGACGCCATCTTTTTGCCAACAGGTGAAATTAAAGCAGGAGTGAGGTCTCCACAAATTTTGAAAGCTACTATTCATACTAAGAAGCAATGATTCAAAATAAAAAATATC
>JBKBWE010000054.1:294-12496 GCA_046289145.1 Sediminibacterium sp. | reverse complement strand
GTCCGATTCCTGTTCCTTCATATTCACTTCTAGTATGCAACCTTTGGAAAATACTAAAGATCTTATTTTTATGTTCATCCGCAATTCCAATCCCATTATCTTGTATGATAAAAGTCCAACCATTTTGTTCTACTGCATATATTTTGATCTTCGGTGATCGCCCCGATTTACTAAATTTAATCCCGTTGCTAATTAAGTTCTGAAAAAGCAAGCGTAGTTCCGTTTCATATCCTTTGACTACAGGTAATTCGCCAATCTCAATGGTACTATTGGTATCTTTAATTTTGGTTTGCAGATCTTGTTGAATTTCTTCAACTAGTTTTCTGCAGTCCAGATTTATCATTTCACCTTGTTTACCTATCATACTATATTCCAAAAGATCGTCTATCAGAATACTCATACGACCTGTTGCAACGGAAATTAAATTCAAATATTCATCTGCTTTTTTTTCTAATTTTCCTTTATATTTTTCTTCAATCAATTTTATAAAACTAGAAATTGTACGGACGGGTTCCTTTAAATCATGAGAAACCCTATGGGCAAATTGGTTTAATTCCTTGTTCTTTAGCTCCAACTCATTCTTGGTTTGTTCTAATTCCGTCACGTTTCTCAGCATCACGTAAACGTAATTATCTTGGATATGGTGAACTGAGAGATCATAAGTACCTGCTACCATATGGTTTGAGTATTCAACCAATCCCAAATTAACGCTTCCACCTTCTGCGGCTATTTTTCTATAGGTTTCTAGAACTTGTAATCCTACTTTGTGTTCATATGCTTCGGGTGCTACTTCAATAATTCTTTTTCCAAAAACCTCCTCCCGTTTTTTTCGCATTTCACACAAGATAACCTTGTTCATGAATACGTATCGAATGCTTTTTATGTCATTCAAGTCAACCACTTGAAAAATACCTACCCCGTTAGGCAAATCGTCAAGCGTTTTGGTGAGAATTTCTAGGTTCATTGATTCATTTGATTTTACAAGCTTAATTGTATTTCATTAAATAGTTTGTGACAATTTAGTTTTCCCTTCTAGAATGTCGGTTTACTGCCAACTTCATTACATGCCTGTTTTCAATGAATTAGGATTTTCCTCCTTTACATAGTAAGGGGTTTTTGGAATAGTAAAATAAAAAGCACTTCCTTTTCCTTCTTCTGATTCTATCCAGATTTTACCACCCAGGCGTTCTATAATTTTTTTTGTTATCGCCAATCCCATTCCTGTTCCAGAGTATGTTTCTCTATTGTGAAGACGTTGAAAGATAATAAATATCTTATCGAAATATTCCTTTCTAATGCCAATACCGTTATCAATGACTGAAAACTGCCAATGATCTTCAAACTGAATTACACTAATCTTTATTAGAGGCTGACATTCTATGTTCGAATACATTAAAGCATTGTCGATAAGATTTTGAAATACCTGGTGTAATAGCATAAGATGGCAATATAATTTTGGCATTGGATCAATTGTAATCACAGCTTTTTGATCTTCTATCCTTTTTCGAAATAGTCTTTTAATTCCATTTAACATTTCATTTAGATCAAGCTCTTCCTTATTCACATCCATTCTACCAACCCTCGAAAGTTCGAGTAAATCAAGAATTATCTGCTGCATGCGTTTGGCTCCATTCACAGCGAAACCTATATACTTTTTACCATTATCATCAATAACATTTCCATATTTTTTTTCTAATAAAGTTAAAAAACTGGTGATCATCCTTAAGGGTTCCTGAAGGTCATGTGAGGCTACAAACGCAAACTGTTCCAATTCTGAATTAGATAGTGCAAGGTCTTTTGCCTGTTTTCGCAGATTTCCGTTCAATTCTTTTAAATGAATTTCTGCAAGTTTTTGTGCTGTAACATCCTTTTCAATTGCAATCCAGTGAGTGTACCATCCGTTTTCATTAGCAACGGGGCTGACTGACAAATTAACCCAGAACTCCTCTCCACTTTTTTTATAGTTGATAGTAGTTATTTCACAAGCTTGCCCTTTTCTTATAGCTTGACTCAAGCGGTTAAGTTCTAATTTATCTGAATTCAGACCTTGTAATATTCTTGGGGTTTTACCCATTACTTCTTCTGAACTATAACCAGTCATTTTGGTAAATGCATCATTTACATACATAATTCTAGGACCAGGTTCATCATACGGTTCAGCTTCAGTAATTAATACCGAATCAGTTGTATGGGTAATTACTGATTCCAATAATTTAAGATGTCGTTCTTTTTCTTTTTGTTCAGATATATCCCAATTTATTCCAATTAGCCGTTTAATGTTTTCTTCTTCATCATATTCAATTATACCGGTACCTTTAAGATAATGAACAGATAAATCGTCCCATATAATTCTGAATTCTGATTGGAATTCCTTTTTCTTATTTGTAATTGCCATTTTTATAACCTCATCCACCCTGCTCTTATCATCCGGGTGCACCCTGCGAAGCCAGCCCTCATAAACTGATCCTAAATGCCCGCTATCGATATTATAGAGCTGGTACAAAGCTTCGTCCCAAAAAAGATGGTTATTTTTAAAATCCCAATCCCAAAGACCCATCCCAGCGCTTGTGGTTGCCAACAGCAACCTATTTGTTAGGTCTTTCCTTTCCTGTTCTGCTTTTTTTCTTTCCGTAACATCACGTGCAAAAGCAATTGCTTTTTCATCAGTAAGCATTTTTACGATTACCTCTATTTCTAAAAGAGAACCGTTCTTATGCATTAGAGTACGATTCAGGATTTTTGTTTCTCCAGCAAGAATTGCTTTATAATTATCTTCGCTAACAATTATATTGTCAACCAAAATATCTGTGAGATCTAGTTTAGCATATTCTTCCTTTGTATAACCTAACATTGTATAAGATGTCTTGTTAAATTCATATATAATTCCATCAAAAGAAAAAACTATTATGGCATCACTGGCCTGCTCAACAAGGTTCCTGTATTTTTCTTCACTTTCTCTTATTACTTTTTCTGATGTTTTTTGTTTTGTAATATCTGTAATGGAAATACAAACACCTTCAATCTCTCCTTCAATATCGTTTACAGGGTTCATGTTTACGAGAAAGGTCATTGTTGGTCCTCCACCCACTTCATAGACCGATTCATAACAAACTTGTTCTCCACTAAAAATTTTTTCAACATTATTCTTCAGTTTTTCTCTTTCTTCTTGTGGCAACAATTCCAGTATATTATCATTCTTTCCATAACTGCTACCCAAGGCAAACGCTGAAATATTTGCCATTAAACCGTTGAATTCAATAACAGTATAATCTTTATTGATTAGTAAAAGTGCATTTGATGAGTTTTCAAAAATAGAGCGGAGATGTGTTTCTGATTTATTTAATTCTGAGCGAAATATCTGTAGCTTTTTTTCATTCTGCCTTTTTTCAAAAGCATTTTCTATTGCTACCGGTAGCCGCTGCAAATTTGATTTAAGCAAATAGTCATCAACGCCAACTTTCAGCATATCCACGGCAAACTCCTCAGATACTGAACCTGTAACCAATATGAAAGGCAGGTCTATGTTTTTTTCTTTGCATATAGAAAACGCCATCTTTGAATTAAAAGAGGGTAGAGAATGGTCGCAAAGAATAATGTTGGGTTGAAATAAGTCCAGCGCCTCAATTACCTCATCTTTATCACAAGCCAGTTGATAACTGAATTCCAAACCAGCCCTTTGGAGTACCCGTTTAACAAGATCAGCATCTGTTTTTGAATCCTCGATATGTAAAATATGATATTCCATTATTTACTTTTTTGGGGGTACGTTTACCAAAAGCCAATATAGCCCGACCTGAGTAATAGCTTTTACAAATTCATCAAACACTACTGGTTTTACCACATAGCTGTTAGCTCCTAATTGGTAACATTTTTTTAAATCGGGGTCTTCAACAGATGAGGTAAGTATCACAACGGGAATTGCTTTTGTACTTTCGTTTCCTTTCAATTTTTCTAAGACTTGCAACCCATTTACTTTAGGCATTTTTAGGTCAAGTAAAATTAATCTAGGCTGGACATACATGCTATCTTCTGTATCACCAAAAAAATAATCCAGTGCCTTTTGTCCATCCTCCAAATGCAGTACATGGTTAACAAGATTACTTTTTTTGAGGGCACGCATTACAAGATCGGCATCGCTGATATTATCTTCGACTAATATGATTTCTGCTTCAGGCTTCATAATAACAATTTAATTAAGTGTGAAATAAAATATTGCCCCTTCATTTACTATTCCCTCACCCCAAACCCGACCTCCATGTTTGGAAATAATTCGCTGTACAATGGCAAGCCCTACGCCATTGCCTTCAAATTCTTTTTCGGAATGCAACCGTTGAAAAACGCCGAACAGTTTATCGGCAAATCGCATATCAAAACCTGCCCCATTATCTTTTATAGCAAAAACAGTTTTATTGTTTTGCAGCTCGGTAAATATCTCAATCAATGGATATTCTTTTTTAGATGAATATTTAATAGCATTAGATAGTAGGTTAAAAAGTACTTGCTGCAATAAAATATGATCTGCTTTTACAGCTGGCATATGACTTAATCGAATTGTTGCCTTATTCTCAATTGTTCGTTTTATATTAGCCAGTACACTTTGCATCAAGTCATTCATATCAATAAGCGTCCGGTCTATTTCTTTGCGGCCAAGACGTGAAAACGAAAGTAGCTCATCAATGAGAGCGCCCATTTTCTTCGTATTATAGCGGATGTTGTCCAGAATTACTTTGCCGTCGGCATCAAGGGCCTGTCCGTAATCTTCTGTAAGTATCTGAGCATAACTATTTACTGCTCGAAGGGGTGCCCGGAGATCATGCGACACGGAATAGGTAAATGCTTCTAGTTCGATATTTACTTCTTTTAGCCGATTTTCGGCTACTACAAGTTCATCATTACTGATGATTAACTCCGCAGCTCGTTTCTCTTTTTCTTCAATTTGAAAAGCAAGTTCTTTATTGGCAGCAACAAGATCTTCCTCAAATTTCTTCCGGAACGTAACATCACGGCCAATGATAGAAGCACCTATAATATTACCTTTGTTATCTTTAATAGGAGAAGATGTTATTGATACATGCAGTTGATTGCCATTCTTTTTAATCCTAATTGTTTCATAAGGAACAATGCTTTCGTTATTGGAAACCCTCTCCATAATATTTTTATCAATATCCATAAATGCAGGCGGAATAATTAAAGAAATATTTTTCCCAATCGTTTCTCGAGAAGTGTATCCAAACATTTTTTCACTACCCTTATTCCAACTTTTGATAGTTCCATCTAAAGATTTGCTGATAATGGAATCTTCAGAATATTCCACGATGGCAGCTAGAAGATCATAATATTCCATCTTCATTTTGCTATTAGTATCATCAACAGTCGAATGAGAAATCAAATCATCAGTAAGAGTTTGACTCTTTTTTTGAACTTCGCTTAAATTCTTTGGTAATTTTTTCATCTTGATAATTTGGTTTTTATAGGCTTGTTCTTAGGAAATTTATATTTAGTTACTAATAGATTTTTGGAGCAATTATCTTTAAACGTTTTCATAACTTTTTTATAGTAAATAGAATCGAGACTATTTTCTATTGAATTGACAATTTCTGCTATCTGGGCTTTTTTTTAGGTTAAAGTATATTATCTGCTTATTTGCTTATACAATACTCGACTAATTGCACATGAAAAAAGATAGTGACTGTTGTATTTTATGAGTAGAATGAGTTGTATTTATTGAAGTAGTAATGCTACTACCTACCACCTAAACCTGATTTAGTTGTTGAAAATAGTTGGTTAAGCACCTTCTAGCGATATGATAGTTAGATAATTGTCAAAACCTTATTATGACTGTTTTTAATAAAGTTTTTCCTTTTTGAAAACCTTAAAAATGCGGTAACTACCATGTGGTTTTTAGACTCTATCATGTGGAAAAACAGGCACGAGCTCTAAAAATGATAAAATTTTGGTGTTGTTTTTACCGGTTCCAATCTATTGGTAACCACGGCTAATCAATTCGATTGGTTTGAAAAATGGGTTGGTGCTTAACGAATCTCAAACCAATTAGTGATACTTATTGGCAGTGTAATTGAACAATCCAGCAACTGATAAAAGCGATTGGAAAGAAACTCCCATGCTGATTTTTTTCTTCCGGGCGAGTGTTTCTCTTAATTGACTGCACGTATTTTACCAGAATACATTACCAAAATTTAACTATACTTCCTTTTATAATGGTATGTCAGAGATAATTTGGTGTGCTATTGCATAGCGGGTAAGCTCTGAATTAGTTGTTAGACCGAGCTTTTCCATAATGCGGCTTCGGTGGGTGCTTATTGTGGTTAAGGCAGATGAAAGTGATTGAGCTATTTGGGTTACTGTTTTTCCTTCGGCAAGTAGCTTAAAAACTTCAAGTTCACGGTTTGTAAGCAGCTCATGGGGTTTTTTGCTGGTATTTACATTGATTAATAATTTTTCTGCTATCTCGGGAGTAATATATTTTTTACCTAATGCAATACGGCGTATCGCATTAATTAACTCAAATGGAGCTGCATTCTTATTCATATAACCTGAACCCCCGGCTTTTAACACTCTTACTGCATAGAGATCTTCTGTGTAAACACTGAGTATCAAAACAGGCAATTGCGGTTTAATGAGATGTATTTGCTCAAGGGCATCCAAACCGGAGATGCCGGGCATATTGAGATCGGAAATAACCAAGTCAAAATCATGGAAAGTTATTTCCTTTATAATGGATGCTCCATCACCCACTTCTGTAATTTCAACAGAAGGGTATTCATCTTTTAATATTTGTATCACACCACGTCGTATTATGCTGTGATCATCCGCCAAAAGAATACGTTTCATGATCTATTTTTTGAAAAAGACAAAATTTTTTCCTTGATGATGTGCTTATTTCATCGGGTTATGGTTACAATGTATTCTAATAAGGTATATTAATTACAATCCTAGTTCCTTTTCCCGGCGATGAAACTAATTCAAATTTTCCTTTCAATGAAAATACCCTTTCTTTCATTCCTAATAAGCCAAATCTTCTTTTACTTTCTGCTATTCCAGTATCAAAGCCAATTCCATCATCCGCGATTGCTAATTCAATGTTATTGTTCAGAATATTTAGTGAACTTACCACTTTACTAGCTCTGGCATGCCGCATAATATTAGTAAGTGATTCCTGGTACACTCTGAAAAGACAAGTAGCGTATTCAGGTGGAAAATTAATGTTTTGTTGGTTACTTGTAAAATGTACTGGCTTACCGGTACTTTCAGCAAACTGTTGCCCCAGCCATTGAATTGCTTCCAGCAAACTATTTCCATCCAGCACAGGGGGCCGAAGCTCATTTAATATTTTTCTTACTGATTTATGGCTTCCATCCAGCAATTCTACAATATTCTGAAGTTTGTCTTTTATTGCAGTGGTCTCGCCGGGAATTTGGTTGTCAATCCAAACAACATCCATTTTGATAGCTGCAAGTTGCTGCCCCAGTTCATCATGAATTTCCCGGCCAATGCGTTTGCGTTCTTCTTCTCTTATGGTTTGCAGGTGGTTTGTTAGCTGGCGCAGTTGCTGTGTGTTGTTTTTAAGCTCTTCTTCTGCCAGCTTGGTTTCGGTTACATCCCAATTAATTCCCATCATCCGTTTTACATTTCCGTTATCATCATATTCAGAAATTCCGGTACCCTTTATGTAACGAACAGATCCATCGCCCCATATAATTCTAAATTCTGAACCGTACTGCGTTTGTTTATCTCTCATAGAAGTTTGCATTACTTCATTGACCCTGTCTTTATCTTCAGGGTGTAATCTGGAGAGCCACCCTCCGTAGACGGCCCCTAATTGAGACTCGCTCAGATCATAAATTTGGTACAGCCTTTTATCCCATACCATGTGATCATTTTTTATATCCCAATACCAAACACCCATGCCTGCGCTGGAGGTTGCTAAACGCATACGGTTCTCACTTTCCGTTATTTTCTGTTCAAACTGTTTTTGCTTAGTAACATCGGTCATCGTAATGGCAACAGAATTATAGGGCGGAGCTGCAGGATATTTTAGCCGTACTACAACGTCCCTTATTTCGCCAGATAGGCTTTTGATTTTCGTCTCTTCTTCAAAATATCCACCACCATCCCTTATTAAATCCATTAACTTAAATACCGTCATTTCCGTCATACTTACAAAAAACTTGGAGCGATTAGCTACAAAGTCTTCTACATTGTTTGCTCCTGTCAAATCTAATAAACCCTGATTTACACCGATTATCTGAACTTTTCCCAGCATTTCATATAGTTCTTCGCGATGATTATGAAAATATGTCGCATAGTTTTTTGAGATGCCTGATGCACGCAGGGATTCTATTTTTTCATAAAAAGGAGTATGATCTTCTTCTGTAATAGCTATGGGTGATGTATCAAAAAGTCGACGATAACGGTTTTCGCTTTCCTCTAATTTTTGTTCTGATATTTTTCTTTCGGTAATATCTGCCCTTATAGCCATATACTGCATAGGTTTACCATGATCATCCAACAGTGGGACAATGGTGGTATCTACCCAATAAATTGTGCCGTCTTTTGCCTTGTTGCATATTTCACCACGCCATATTTTACCCTGGGCAATGGTCACCCATAAACTCTTTATAAAGGACTTGTCGTGATAGCCCGAATTTATAATTCGGTGATCCTGCCCTATTAGTTCCCGGGCACTGTATTTCGATATTTTACAAAAATTTTCATTTACATGTTTAATAATGCCTTTTCGATCAGTGATGGCGACAATAGCGGATTGATCAAGTGCAAATTTATATTGCGTTATTTCTTTTTCTGCCTTTATTCGTTCACTAATATCCATTACATAAGCAACGCCCTTTTCGGGGTTGTTGCCTTCAAACGCAGTTGCACCCAGCAACACCGGCAACCTTGTACCATCTTTGCGGATATATTCTTTTTCTACAGGCTTGCAAATTCCCGTTTTTGCTATTTGCTCCAGTGCAATACGGTCAAGCTCTGCATATTCTGCCGGAGTCATTTTACTCCAGCTAATCTTTTTCTCTTTCAGGTCCTTTTTAGTGTACCCGGTCATTTCAAAAAAATAATCATTAGCATCCAGTATTTCGCCATTGGAATCCCAATAAATAAGACCAATTATACCCGATTCAAAGATTTTTCTTGAGCGGTTTTCGCTCAAGTACAAGTCCAGTTCTGTTTTTTTTCTCTCAGTGATATCCTGTGTAGTTCCTTCGATGCGCATCGGCAGCCCATCTTTACTCTTTATCAGTTTTGCTTTTGCCAATAAGTATTTGATGTTGCCATCCTTTTGAATAATACGAAACTCTGCATTCAGTGGAATATTTTTTTCAAGCAAACCAATATTGCCATCAGAAAGTACCTTTAAGTCATCGGGATGAATGAGGGACATATATGCTTCCACATCAATTACGGTTCCTGTATTTTCTATTTCAAAAATTTTATACAATTCATCCGACCAGTAGTGCTGCCCGTTTATTAAATCTATCTCCCAATAACCATTATGGGCAATTTCCTGGGCAATCAATAAACGTTCATTGGTTTTTTCCAAATCGGCTACCGCTTTGCGCCGCTGTTTTTCTTTATCAAAAAATTCCAAGGCAAAAGCTACATCGCCCGTTGCTTCTTCGAGGAGCGCAATTTCTTCGGCATCAAAAAAGTTTTTTTCCGAAGAATAAAACCCGAAGACTCCCACCACTTTTCCGAATTTTTTTATTGGCAATGCCATGGATGATAGATATCCACGCTCCAGCGCTGCTTCTTTCCAGAAAGCCATCTGGGGATCATTTTCTATATCGTTGCAAATAGTGTATTTGCCCTGCCGCAGGGCTGTACCCGTCGGCCCTCTTCCTTCGGGTATATCATCTACCGAAATATATTTTATTTGGGTAAGATAACCCCTCTCTTCGCCGGCATGCATTAATGGAACCACTTTTTTGGTTGCTTCATCAATCATCCCTATCCATGCCATGCGGAATTTTCCAAGGTCTATTGCAATTCGGCAGGCTTCTTTAAAAAGTGTTTCTTCATCAGTTGTTCTAACAATCATCTGATTAATTTGACTGATAAAGAAATATAAACGGTTGGCTTTAATAAGTTTTTGCTCTGCTTCTTTGCGTTCGGTAATATCCTGCACTGTGCCTTGTAAATAAAGCGGAGTATTTTGTTTATCATATTTCATTTCGCCGGTGCCATTGTAATAGTGTATGGAACCGTTTGGCAATATGGATCTAAACTCAAACTCCCCCGGTGCTTGGTCAGCAAGGCATGCTTGCATCCATTGCTGCATTTTTTCCCGGTCATTGGGGTGTACCAACTCAAAAAAGAAAGCCGGGGTGGTAGTAAAAATTTTTGAAGGAAGGCCGTAAAGCAGGTACATATTATCAGACCATTTCAGGTCGCCATTCATATAATATGTCCAGTGCCCTATTTTTGCAATTCTTTGGGCTTCAGAGAGTAAAAAGTTGCTTGACTTTAACGCCTCTTCCTCTTTTTTGCTCTGCGTTACCTCTTCTACATTATGGATAATATAAACTAGTTCCTGTTGGTCGTTAAAAACGGGGGTATTTAAAGGTTGCCAGTATCTTTCTTCAAAAGTTCCATCTGGCCGACGGATATCATATTTCTGCACGTCCATCCTGTGAGCAGCTCTGTGCTCCAACACATAATTTAATGATAAGCGAAGATTGGAAACACCTGTAGTATTGTGGCCATTAGGATTGTCAAGGAAAATTTTAAATAAAGGGTATCCTATTAAATCTAACCGTTTTGTCATGGTTGCCTTGAGGTAGGCATCGCTTACGGCGACAATTATTAAGTCTGGCGAAAGAATAAGATTTGAACCTGGTGCATATTCAAAAATGGATTTAAAATCAGGCTGGATTGGAGGTAGCATGTGTTCTATATATTTTGAAAACAACCCTTAAATAGGAAATTGGCTTTTTAAAAATCTATTTTTTTCAATTTTTAATACTCTCTAGTTGACCTTGATGGATCTTTTGGATAATGGGGTTTGGCATCAATTTGGTTAAACTAAGATTAGTTAGTAATTAATTTTGTTTTTAAATCTAATAAACTTTAAATCTCATGAAAAATAATCGATTATTAAGCATTTTTACTTTTGTCCTTTTGGCAATGATGTGTACAGGTTGTGAAGTTATCGGTGGAATATTCGAAGCCGGTTTGTGGGTAGGAGTGCTGCTAGTTATCCTAGTAATTGGTATAATCTTTTGGGTTGTTAAGAAATTATTTCGCTGAAATCAGCATTTCAGCTCATTCATAAAATTAAATAGAAACCTCTGTCACAGGAAAAGTATCTCAATATAACCAATTAAGAAATGGGGAAGTGTCTCTGGAATTTGGGCAATTAGCTCTACAGGATTTAAATCATCAGGAAAATTTCAAAAATATTTTAAAATCAGAAAGCCGATCTAAGTTCGGCTTTCTACATTATTATCTTTTATATCTTAACGTCACTACCACTAAATTTTCTAAGGGCATTAACGCAGGTTCAACAATATATACTTGATGCTAAAGAAATAACCTCAGGATACGAAAATCACCTGGCTATGAACCTTGCCTGCAGGGATTCCTTAGACTACTTAAAACCAAAAAAGCCGCCCATTCGAGCAGCTTTCTTGATTTTTACAAACTTCAAAAAAATTACTTCAATCCGCCAATCATATCCTCGGGCTTCACCCATTCGTCGAATTGCTCTGAGGTAAGTAAGTTTAAAGCAATTGCAGCTTCTCTTAAACTTGTCCCTTCTTTATGCGCTTTTTTGGCAATTGCGGCTGCATTTTCATAGCCGATATACGGATTCAAGGCAGTGACCAGCATCAATGAATTTTCCAAGTGACGCTGAATCATTGGCGAATTCGGCTCAATGCCAATCGCACAGTTGTCATTGAAGGACACACAAGCGTCTCCAATCAGCCTGGCGGACTGAAGAAAATTTGCAGCAATTAATGGCTTGAAGACATTCAGTTCGAAATGACCAAGCGATCCACCAATTGAAATCGCCACATCATTTCCCATGACTTGTGCAGCCACCATTGTGATCGCTTCGACTTGTGTTGGATTGACTTTGCCTGGCATAATGGACGAACCCGGTTCATTCTCAGGAATTAAAATTTCACCAATTCCAGACCGTGGTCCTGAAGAAAGCATTCTGATG
>JBKBWE010000054.1:0-284 GCA_046289145.1 Sediminibacterium sp. | reverse complement strand
CATTGGCAATTTTCATCAGTGAAACTGCCAATTGCTTAATTGCCCCGTGAGATTCCACCATTGCATCGTGAGCAGCCAAAGCTTCAAATTTATTAGGTGCAGTGACAAAAGGATGTCCTGAAAGTTCCGCAATCTTTTTTGCCACCAACTCAGAATATCCTTTCGGTGTATTTAGTCCAGTTCCCACGGCTGTCCCACCTAAGGCCAATTCCGATAGGTGAGAAAGCGTATTTTTCAAAGCTCTCAATCCATGATCCAGTTGTGCCACATAACCGCTGAACTCT
>JBKBWE010000348.1:0-2536 GCA_046289145.1 Sediminibacterium sp. | reverse complement strand
TATTCTCCCCAAACCATTGCTCGAACTGTCAAATTGCCTGATTATCTAGCCAATAGTCAATTTCTCAAGCAGTTTTATGTAAGTATAAAGTAATCCTTTGTGATCAACAAAATTTCTTGGTATTATGTACTTGATATACCACCATACAATTAGGGAAAAGAACAGTCTCCACTTTGGCGGAGTCTAGACTCCAGAGTCTAGACTCCGGAAAAAAGTCGGAAAAAAGTCGGAAAAAAGTTTTATTTAATTCTCAATTCTAATCAATTAATATTGGTTTCGGGTTTTTCTCAGTTATTTCCCCAAAAAATCTGTGCTCATTATTCTCCAATAACTTTTTGGCTAAAGTATTGATGAAAGAATATCGGTGCACATCAAACTGTTCTTTTTCCAAAACAGCCAAAGCATCCACATAACTGGCAACAGTCATTAATAAAGAAAGGCTGTTTGGTTGAAGATTTCGTCCTCTCCAATTATATCGATTACACCTCGAAAATATCCTCTCGATGATATTGGAACAAATTAAACTGCTCAATATGGCAGTAGCAATAGGTGACAAATTAGGATATTCATGTTTCTGAGTTCTCCACCATTCTACAATATCAAGATTTTGTTCAGAGCCTAAAAACAAATTATGTAATACAACCGTCAGAAAACATTCACATATTTATTGCTTGTTAGTTACATTTCTCTGAATAAACAAATCGGTTCAACTCCGTCCGAATGCTGTTTCCTTCGTGAGTGATCGGGTCTCCTGTTCTAAGATCTAAATTTGGCCTAAAATATATCTACATATTGATATAATTTAGGTCAACTAACCCGATTGGGGACTTGGTGAGTTTATCATTTCGTACTTCCTTCGGATCCGATTTATTATTTGAATAAAATGAATGCAATTTCTCTATAAAATCAATTGCTTCGTTGATTCTTTCTGCATCTCGGTCATTTTTAATAGTACAGTTAAATAATCCTCCGTGCTCCTTCGGATCCAGCAAATGTGCAGCGTACAGCAACCCCATTAAATCTAACAATTTCATTAATTTTGGATCCATGATCAGGTAAAACAATTAGTATAAACGTATTAATACCTCCTCTATTTGTATCCAGTCCTGAATAACTACGTTTATTTTTGAAATATTTGTTTTTAAAATTCTCTAATATTAGCTGTTTTAAGAGTAAACCATCCTTTGATGTTGGTACCTACAAAGTATATAATCCCAGGCGTTACGGTGTACAAAGTTAACAGAATTTCAAAAAAGTATTTTTTGTTTTACTGTTGATTCTAGTTTATTTTTTGTTTCTTCTACCCATTTCCATGCATTTGACACCACATTATAATCAGTTTTGCTTAAAAAATTGACCAATGCCTTTATAGGAGATATTAGCTGCTCCATTTCTATTAAATACAAGTCATTTTCAATCCTGAAATTGATACTAGATCAGTCCCATAAAATTTTATCGGTTATTTAAGATGGAAGCTTACAAAAATTGCAAAGATCGTACAAACTTGTTACTTTTCGCATCTTGATAATCGCTATAATTATATAAAACTCTTTGCTCCATCTCACGAAAATAGTTTCTCATTCTATTATAATCGGTGAGACTATCACAAAAAGAGTTGAATCTGGTAGAAACAGATTCATGCATGGCCACACTCTTTCATTAATAGGAAATGAATTTGCGAAAGAATAGTAAGAGGAAGTAATTGTTAAGGAGTGAAATCCAAGACAACACACAGTACCATATCAATTAGAGCCGAATTTTTCACTTCTCTAAATAATTTCGTCAATCTCCAACTTTTCTTAGTAGATTTAAATAATCTGTTTAGATTTGTCGCAATTTCCGAGTTTTTCTAAACAGGTTACAGGATACAGTATTTACGCTCATAACAATATCTCCAACTTTTTATAATTATCCAATACCTTTCTTAGTGTAGCTTCTAAACTATTCCCTGATATTGGTTTAAAGAACAAAGATGCTGTATTATTGGACATGTGAGCCATGCATTCGAGATAAATTTTCCGATATATAGAAAATTCATCTTCAAGAGTTTGAAACCGGCGAAACGCAGTCTTATTCGCAGAAGCCCCTATTGATGTTCCAGAGGGTTAAAAATAATTAATCTTGAATATCATACATACCAAATTTTGAATAAATATATATTGAGTACCATCAGCCGTAATGAACAAAGATTTTGCAAAAGGAAAGTTTTTCAGAAAGCTATTCATGTGCTTGAATGTTCTATTATACATATTATCACTGTTTTCTTCTCCTATATAGTATATTTGAAATATGCCAATTTGAAAATCTATCTAAGGCTTTTGCAACAGTACTCAATAATCTGTGAAGCTTAGTTCATTACCCATGGACTCTTCGAAGTTACATATAATTGAAATCTTCTTTGATTCTATTAATACATCTGCTAAAAGGCAGTTGTACTTTCTCGAAAATCCAGTGGATTTATCGCACCACGCATCTTCTACAAAGTTGATGAATACTGTTTCCTTTGATTGTTTGATTTTGTCGAATAACTGGGCCC
>JBKBWE010000347.1:0-2561 GCA_046289145.1 Sediminibacterium sp. | reverse complement strand
AATAAACCAGCTATGAATAATATATTTTTTTTCATAAATATCATTTGTTAGTGTCAATTAATAAGTGGCCATTACGGTTAAGCCCCTAGACATGGTTCCAGAAGTTGATTGGTACCTTCCTCTAAAAACTACATTGTAGGTTCTTTTTGCATTAAAAGTAAAACCATTGAATGTAGTTAAAGCAGTGGTTGTTCCAGTTGCCCTAACTTCCAATGTGTCAGATAAACCTGAAATATGCGGAATATAAGTAGATGCAGCCAAAGGCGCAATATTCGAAGCAATATTGGCTCTCTTTCTTCGTGAATAAAGATCTACATTAGGAATCGCAGAAGAGCTATAAATAATATTCACAAATTTCACATTGGCTGTTGTATCTGATGGAACTGTAAATACATCATTTTGAATCAGCGCTTTTACTGCATTACTGGTATCGTAAGTGTAAACACTGTAAAATTTACCTGCATCAAATGTTGTTGAAATACTTACTGGAGTTTGTAAAGGAACAGCAGCACTATCATACACCCTAATGGTTCTTGCGCCGGGCAAAATAGTAGCAAATGCCGTAATAGTTGAAGCGCCTGGGAATACCCCACCCATACCCAAAGCTGTACCATTCAATCTTTCTCCGTCTACAGAAATAAAATTTCTTGCAGCTGCTAAACTTCCTGGAACAAATCGAATGAATGCTTTATTTTCTGTACCGGCAGATTCAGTGGCTCGGCCATCAAAATCTTTTTTACAAGCAGTGAATAAACCAATTACTGCTATTATATAAAAGAGTTTCATTTTCATATTTTTCATTTTAATCGTAGTAATTAAGGTTTAGAGAACCATTGTTCTAGTGTATGATAATCCAATGCAATAGCACCTATTCTAGTAAGTTCACTTACATTGTATAAATACTCAGAATTGTATCTTGGTCTAGCTCTTTGTACCAACTTCCCGTTATTATTTGCAAATAAGTTAATACCTGTAGGAACTACTAAGTCTGCATAAACTGGAGTGGTTTGTCCAGCTTCAACATCTGTGTAATGAAACCTTCTCATATCGGTCCAAGTTTCATGCATACCATAACCATATAAGGCAATGTATTTCTGCAACATGATATGAGATAAGGTCAAATCATTGGCTGCAGGAACAACAGTAGCATTTGCTAGGTAAGCATCTCTTACAGGATCGGTAATTACACTAGCAGCAGGTACAGCTGACCCATAATTGCTCATTAATAAATCGAAGCTTAATCTTATTCCATCTATATAAGCAGTTCTAGCAGCAGCTTTATTTCCTTTTCGGTATTGTGCTTCTGCAATCATGAACTTTATTTCACTTGCTGTGATGATTGGGAAAGGAGAACCATTCTTAAAAATATACCTACAATCTGCGTCTGAAGTGGGTGCAGCAGTAGAAGTAAATATACTGCCCCAGAAATTTCTTGGTTGATCATTAACAGCTAGTCCACTTGTACCTGCATTAGGTCTAGCACCTCTAAATGTCCCATTGGTGTTTTCCCTAATAATATATGCAGCTCTTGGATCCACTGCGCCTAAAAATCTACTATTTGCACCAGACATTAAATTAGCAATGAATTCGGTTTGTCTCATAGTACCTACATTTCCTCTTACTGGTCCAAAGAAATTAGAAGTTCCTGTAATACCTGTATTCGCAAAGCGCAAAGTAGCGTTATCTGCATTCACATTCATGGCAAGGTTTGCATAGAATATTACAGAATCTGCATTATAAGATGCTTTGTTGCTTAAGTGATTAAATGAACGAGCCATCACTGCATAAACAAATTTTTTCCATTTGTTCACATCCCCA
Source organism: Sediminibacterium sp. (assembly GCA_046289145.1). GTDB lineage: Bacteria > Bacteroidota > Bacteroidia > Chitinophagales > Chitinophagaceae > Sediminibacterium. The sequence continues at coordinate 743 of JBKBWE010000347.1, read as the reverse complement.
TTGTAAAAATAGGCATCACCCTTTGCTAAGTTCACTGGGCTTGCACTATCGCCTGTATTATTCAAATTAACGATGGCTCTTCTGCAAATTTGTCTAACGGTATCGTACACCAATGATTGGTCATCATATTTAAATACCAATTGATCTGCCCTAAACGCTTCTCTTACAATAATATCTCCATACATTTCAGCAGTAGTGAGCCAACTCCAGGCTGAAATAGCTTGGCCTACTCCCACATAATCCCATTTCTTTTCTACCGCTGACCATTCCATCATGCGTTTTAGGTTCTGTCCCATTCCATAGTAGTGCATGGCCCAAATTGAACCCATTAAATCACTAGCACCAGTTGCTCCCGCCATTTGATCAAAAGCATTACCAGTAGTGTTGGTTGCCCAAAACTGTACATATCGTCCAACTTGCATACCATCATTCTGAGTACCATAGGCTGATCCTGCAGCAGCAGAACTTCCTCCCATATTACTGATAATACCCGGTAGTAATGATTCAACTGGTACACGAACACCAGCATTAGGATTGGCAAAAGCCTCGTCTAATTTTTTCTGGCAAGAAGAAATGAGTAAACCTGCAAAAGCCAGGGTTACCAGTGTTTTTAAATTTATATATGATTTTTTCATGTTAGCTATTTTTTCAAGTTAAAAACCTACTCTTACACCAAAGTTTACACCAATAGGTGTTGCAAGGGTTCCGTAATCAAAACCAAATGCCCCTACTCCTCTTGTTGC
>JBKBWE010000053.1:2158-12827 GCA_046289145.1 Sediminibacterium sp. | reverse complement strand
ACAGAAGAATATTCATATTGACAATACTATCAATGAACATGATTGGGTACTCGCAGATAAAAATTTGTTGGCCTTAGTAATTAGAAATTTAATTAGTAATGCTTTAAAGTTTAGTTATGTTGGTAAAACCATTCAATTAAGTGTTGAGAATAACCACACCGATTGTATTATTTGCATTGCCGATGAAGGAACTGGAATGTCTTCAACAGTATTAGAGCTTATCAATACAAACACCGTTAATACAATGGCTAGCACTTATGGTACAAATAAAGAAAAAGGCACTGGATTAGGCTTAATGCTCTGCAAAAACTTTCTTTCAATGATGTCTGGTAAACTTTCTGCAAAGAATAATCATCCTCAAGGCTCAATCATGCTGATTCATTTACCCAAAATAAATAACTAGAACCTCTTTAAAAGAAGTTTATCAATTACAGTATCGTTTAAATTTTGTTTATAAGCATTGCTTAGAGGAATTGAAACTTTGTTGCTAAGAATGATATCATTGGCCAATACCTGTACAATATGTTCGGCATTTACTAAATATTGCTTGTGCACCCGAATAAATTTCTTCGATTGCAATTGCGTCTCAGCATTTTTTAAGCCAACTAACATCACTAGTGTTTTTTGATCTTGGGTGTATATTTTAGAAAAGTCTCCCATGCTTTCAATGTATAATACATTAAGCGTATCAACCTTTGTGATTCCTTTATTGTCTTTTATAAAAAAATAATTTTCGGTATTGTCATTTTGAATGGAGGTTGTTGAATGAGTGACCGATTTTTTCAATTCAATGTATTCAATCGATTTATTTACTGCTTTTACAAATCTGTCGAAGGAAATGGGTTTAACAGCAAAATCAATAATATCTAAATTGAATCCCTCGGCTGCATATTCAGGGAAAGAAGAAATAAATACAAATACGGGTGGATTTTTTAAGGTTTTTACCAATTCAATACCTGTAAGATCGGGCATGTCTACATCAGAAAAAACAATATCGATAGATTGTTCCTTTATAACAGCCAACACTTCAAGCCCGGTTTTACATTCCGCAACTAAATTTAATGAAGGTATTTTTTTGATATAGGAAGTTAAAAGCGCTCTTTCTACGAGGTGGTCGTCTGCTATAATGCATTGGTACATAATACGGTATTACTTTACGAATGTATTCTTTTTGTTCGTTCTATTGGTATTTGTCTACTAATTATGTATGGTTATCTACTAATTGCTGCACTTGGTCTACTTTCAAATCTCTCTACTGCTGAACAGCGCTATTTTTAACCCAGTTTAATTCAGTAATTGGATTTAACAACAAAGCGCAGTAACTGAGGGGATACTGCGCTTCTTTTATTTTTGGAGGGTACTTATCTTAATCTATCTGCTTTTTTGACCAACTGCTCGTCTTTATAGATGCCTAAAGCTGCAAATACTAAGAATACAGGAATAGACAAACTAATTAAAGCAGTCAAGTCGGTATTAGATTCAGTAAAAGTTTTGCTTGCATTGTAGTATAAGAAAATATTCAACAGAGAAACTGCCAATATCAACAAGCTGATCAATAATTGTCTTTTCCGGTCTTTATACATAAAAATGCATACCAATGTAGCCACGCAAATAGCAATGGTTAAAATGGCGTTTAAACTACCTTGAGCAGCGGTATATTCTACCCACTCTTTTACATTTGTTTCAGGGTTAAGCTTATTGCCACTGAAGAAAGAGAACTTTAAACTTAATGCGCTCATGGTTGCAGCAAGTAATAACCAAATACTTTGTAATCTTTGTAGCATAGCTAATTAATTATTTTAGCCCATTTCTGGGTAAAGGATGAATTGTTCCATGAATTCGTTTACTTGACTGCGAACAGCACTAATAATTGGAGCATCTTCTGCATTCATTAATACACGATCAATAGAGTCTACAATAAAAGGCATATGAGATTCATTCATGCCACGAGTAGTAATTGCTGCAACACCAAAACGAATACCTGATGTTACGAATGCAGATTTATCGTCGTATGGAACCATGTTTTTATTGGCAGTAATATCTGCTAATACCAATGCTTGTTCTGCTTTTTTTCCACTGATATTTTTATTCCTTAAATCGATCAACATTAAATGGTTGTCGGTACCGCCACTAATAATATGATAACCTTTATCTACAAATGCTTTGGCCATGGCTTGGGCATTTTTTTGAACTTGTTGTTGGTAAACTAAAAACTCATCAGATAAAATTTCACCAAAAGCCACTGCTTTTGCAGCAATAACGTGCTGTAGTGGACCACCTTGAATACCTGGGAACACCGCCATATCCAGTAAGTTACTCATCATTCTGATATTACCCTTAACATCTTTTAATCCCCAAGGATTTTCAAAATCTTTATTCATCATGATAATGCCACCTCTTGGTCCACGCAATGTTTTATGGGTAGTAGAAGTAACAAAATGACAATGTTCAAAAGGAGAGTTCAATAATTTTTTTGCAATCAAACCAGCTGGGTGTGCTATATCTGCCATTACTAAAGCACCTACTTCGTCAGCTACTTTTCTAATTCTTGCATAATCCCAATCTCTACTGTAAGCACTGGCTCCGCAATAAATTAATTTTGGTTTTACTTCGCGGGCTTTTGATTCTAGCATATCATAATCAACTAAGCCTTCTTCTCTAGTAACACCATAAAAATGGGGTTGGTATAATTTACCAGAATAATTAACCGCACTTCCATGGGTTAAATGACCGCCCATGCTAAGGTCTAAGCCTAAAGTAGCATCTCCTGGCTGTAATACAGCTAAAGCAACAGCAGCGTTTGCCTGCGCACCACTATGTGGTTGCACATTGGCATATTCTACCCCAAAAATTTCTTTTAAACGATCAATGGCAAGCTGTTCTGTTTGGTCTACGATTTCACAACCTGCATAATACCTTCTGCCAGGATACCCTTCAGCATATTTATTAGTCATCACATTACCCATGGCCTGCATTACTTGTAGGCTGGTAAAATTTTCAGAAGCAATAAGCTCAATTCCGTGGCGCTGTCTTTCTAACTCTTTTCTAATTAGGTCAAAAACCAGTGTATCTCTCTGCATGAAGTGTATTTTTGCCAAATTTACGCGTTATTTACTATTTTACAGCCCCATTTGGCCGATATAGATAGGAATAAGTGAGAATCGGACATGGATAAATTACCTCCCAATGAAAGCTATTATACCAGTTGCGGGTGCAGGAACTAAACTAAGACCGCATACATATACACAACCCAAAGCATTAATTCCTATTGCAGGAAAGACCATCCTGAGTTTTATTGTTGATCAATTAAGGGATGCAGGAATAAATGAATTTATTTTTATTGTTGGATACCTAGGCGAAAAAATTCAAGATTACGTTAAACAAACCTATCCAGATTTGACCACCCATTTTGTTTTTCAAAATGAAAGACAAGGAACAGGTCATGCTATTGAGTTAACCAAAAACATAGTAGGTGAAGATGAAGTGTTTGTAGTATTGGGCGATACCATTTGCGAATACGATGTAAAGGAAGTAGTGGATAGCCCTTTCAGTATGTTGGGCGTAAAAAAAGTAGATGACCCAAGAAATTTCGGAGTTGCTTCAATAGATGAGGAAGGTTTCATAGAACAAGTAGTAGAAAAGCCCTCTATTCCAAAAAGTAATATGGCGTTGGTTGGTTTATATAAAATTAAAGAGACCCATTTCTTATTTGAATGTTTGCATCATTTATTTATGCAAGACATTAAAACGCAAGGAGAGTACAACTTAACCGACGCTTTAGATTGCATGATTAAAAGAGGCGCTAAATTTCAATCATTTAAAGTAAAGAGTTGGTTCGATTGTGGCAAAAAGGAAAGCTTACTTGAAAGCAATGCTACATTATTAAAAAAGTTTGGGGGCAATATTCAATACATACACGATTTTAAAGACACCATTATTATTCCCCCAGTGAGTATTGCACCGGGATGTGATATTTCTCATTCCATTATAGGACCGCATGTTGCCATTGGTGCAAATACTACCGTTAAGCATTCAATCATACGAGATAGTATAATAGGTTCTTATACCAATTTATTTGAAGTGGTTTTAGACAATTCACTAATTGGAAGTGATGCTTCTGTAAAAGGATTAAGTAGAAGTTTAAATATTGGAGATAATACTGAGATTGATTTTGGTTAAATGGATTTAATAGATCCAACGCATGCATTGAATTCAGTAACCATTTCTGCAACAATTTCTCCTGCTGTTTTTATTTCATTAATTAATGCGGCTACTTGGCCAATTTCTAACTCACCCTCAGAAAGGTCTCCTTCAAACATCCCTTTTTTAGCACGGGCTCTACCTAATAAATGGGTTAATTCAGCTTCGTTAGCACCTCTTTGTTCAGCAGCAGCAACCTGGGTAAAAAAATTGTTTTTTAATAGTCGAACGGGTACCAATTTTTTCATGCTCAATTGGGTGTCTCCTTCACCCGCTTTTATAACTGCTTCTTTAAATTGCATATGCGAAGAAGCTTCGTGGCTACAAACAAAACGACTGCCCACTTGAACTCCATCGGCGCCTAATGCAATAGTTGCATACATTTGCTGGCCGGTTGCAATTCCTCCGGCTGCTATTAGTGGAATGCGAATTTGTTTTTTTACTGCAGGTATTAACACAAGGGTAGTGGTCTCTTCTCTTCCATTGTGACCTCCTGCTTCAAACCCTTCTGCAACCACTGCATCACAACCAGCAGCTTCTGCCTTTAGTGCAAATTTGGAACTACTCACCACATGCACTACTTTAATTCCATGTTTTTTAAACAAAGGAGTATAGGTTTTAGGATTGCCAGCACTAGTAAAAACAATGGGCACTTTCTCATCAATAATGATTTGCACAATTGCATCAAGGTCTGGATAAAGTAGGGGTATATTTACTGCAAAAGGTTGATTGGTCGCCAATTTACATTGTTGAATATGTTCACGTAAAACATCGGGATACATAGAGCCTGCACCAATTATACCTAATCCTCCAGCATTACTTACTGCGCTGGCCAATTTCCAACCACTTGCCCAAATCATTCCAGCTTGAATAATCGGATATTTTATTCCAAATAGCTTTGTAATTGTAGAAGGATTACCCATTAAATGCATTGGAATTATTTATGTAAGTAAAAGGAGTTGGCTTGAGATAAACAAGTAACCACTAAATCATTAATGCATACATGCGCAGGTAAAGTAGAAACATAATAAACTATTTCTGCAATATCTTTTGCCTCTAAAGCTTTATATCCATCATACACTGCGTTTGCTTTTTGGTCGTCACCTTTAAATCTTACCAATGAAAATTCAGTCTCAGCAGCGCCAGGATGAATGGCAGTTACTTTAATTTGATGCGGCAATAAATCAATACGCATGGCTTTGCTAATTGCATCAACAGCGTGCTTAGAAGCACAGTAGCCATTGCCATCTTTGTACACTTCTTTGCCAGCAGTAGAACCAATATTAATAATATGGCCTTTCTTTTGGGCAATCATCAATGGCAAAACCGCTTTTGATACATACATTAATCCTTTAACATTGGTATCAATCATGGTATCCCAATCATCTAAATTGGCCAACTCAAAAGAGTCTCTACCCAATGCTAAGCCTGCATTGTTTAATAACACATCAATGGATTGCCATTCAGTTGGTAAACTATTAATAGCAGTAAAAACGGCTTCTCTATGTTGAACGTCAAAACAAAGCGTATGAATTTCAACAGCATACTTATTTTTTAACTCAGTGGCAAGTTCTGCTAATCTATCTGATCTTCTGCCTGTGACGATACAGTTCCAACCTGCTGCAGCAAAATGTTCAGCGGTTGCTCTACCAAAACCAGCAGTGGCACCAGTAATTAAAATTGTTTTTGTCATAGACACAAAAATAAACTATCTAATAAGTACAGCCGTACCTTTTTTATAAACACGCTTTCCTAAATAGTCTATTCCTTCTGCTTGAAACACATAAGTGCCTGAAGGCTGTGGTTCGCCATTATAGCTTCCGTCCCATCCTTTATTTAATTCGGTGGAAGTGAAAATTCGTTGACCCCATCTATTGAAAATGGTAAAATAATTTAATTTTGAAATTCCAACTGTAACGGGTCTTAGTACATCATTTTTCCCATCCCCATTGGGTGTAAAACCAGATGGAATAAATATTTCAGGCCCACCCACAAAAACTTTTACTTTGACTTGGTCTTCACCAAAACAACCTCCATCTCCTGTTACTCTTACCGTGTAAATAATTGAATCAGTGCTTGCAGGTAAAGTAACAATGGGATTTGCAATAGTTGGATCACTCAACCCGGTTGTAGGAGACCAATTAAATTGTCCTATGCCAGTAGCATTAAGTTGAACAGGTTGATCTGGCAATGCAAAAGTATCTGGCCCAGCATTTACCAGAATGGGCTGAACAACCCTTACTATCATAGTATCGGTAACCGATTTATTGCATCCCAATGTATCTGATACCGTTAAAGTATAGGCCGTGGTTCTAGAAGGTCCAGCCAATGGATTTACAGTAGTAGAATTAATCATTGAATTGCTAGGCGACCACTGAAAACTCGTACCCACAATACTAGCAGGAATATTTAGTCTATTGCCAAAACAAATAATCGTATCAGCTGGTAACGAAACTTGAGGATAAGGAGCTACATTAATGCGTACAGAATCTCTTGCCTGGCAGTACCCAAGGTTGGCCGTCACATAATAGATTTCATTTTGCAATGGAGCCAATCGAGGAAATTTAACAGGGTCAACAATTGCTCCAGAAGCAGATGTCCATTGATAACTTAATGCATCACTGATGGTTTGTAATTGAATGGTATCAGTTCGACAAATAGTTGCAGAAGGGCCGGCATCTACCGAAATAAAATCCAACACATTTACAGTAACTGTATCTTGATTAATACATCCATTGTTGTTGAGTGTAACAATATATCGAGTAGTATCTACCGGGTATACCAATGGGTTAGCAATGGCTCTATTAGAAATTCTTGATAAACTTCCCGGAATATCAGTGGTCCAATTAATGGTACCGGCACCAATATTCGCAAATAAAGGCAATGTGTCTATGCTACAAATTAATGTGTCTTTAAAAGCTAGGTTAAGCAAAGGTCTGTCTAAAACAACCAATGGTTTGGTAATGCTGTCTATGCAACCTTTACTATTGGTAACCACTAAAGTTACATTGGTATTAACAGGTGCAGGATATTTCCAAGTACTGTCTTTAGCAATGGTGGTATCTGCTAAAGTAGTGTTATCTCCAAAATTCCATTTCCAACTATTTACGGTTCCGTATCTACTAAATGTGGCATCAGTAAAACTATATTCATTGATATAGCAAGTTCCCGAAACAGTAAAGTCAGGATTGAAGCCAGGATAGATGCGAACTTCTGCAAAAGCAGAGTCTTGACATCCGCCCGTATTGGTCACTTTTAATTTTAATTGATAAGTACCAGTATCTGCATAAGTATAAGTTGGGGTAGGGTCGGTTGAAATATCTGTACTGCTATTGGTAACACCAAAATCCCATAGATAATTAGAAACAGAGCCGGTAGACTCATTTTGAAAACTCAATGTAAAACCATTACAGCTAATATAACTCGGTTTTAAATCGGCAGCAGACAAAGAACAGTCGGCCACTTGAATATGAATTTCTTTTCTGGTCTCTCCAATTTTGATTCCATTTCTAAATTCACTGGCACAAACTGCAACTATATATTCTCCAGGTATACCAGGTGCTACACCACTAATTAAACCAGTAATAGGATTAATTGTAACGGAAGAAGACATGGGGGTCCCACCTGTATAAGGAGGTTGATAAGGTACAGGAGAGTAAGGTGGTGGCGTTGGAGGATTTGGCTGTTGGCCACCAACACCTGTACTACCTCCAATTACACCATCACAAAATGAATAAGATAAACTATCACCATCGGCATCAGTTGCACTAAAATCAAAAGTAAAGGGGGAATTAAAACATACAATGGCAGTGTCTCTTTGTGCATATACTGGACTACTGTTTTTGGCATAGCTAGTACCATTTATAATTCCAGGGATGGTATTGGTATAACTTACGCCAATAGTGGCAGAAATGGCTCCAACATTGGCAATATTGGCAATTCTACAACAACGTTGAACCGATAAAGTATACCCTTCTGTAGTATTGAGTAAATCAACTTCAACGGTATACCGATCAATGATATAACAAACTTTTGGTCTAGAACTTAAACAAGGATCGTAAGTTGTTTTATCTGGATTATCTGTTCCGCTTAATGGAATGCTAACAGTTTGTAATAATAAGTTATTGGCAGAATTAAAAATACCCACATGAACTACTGGATCTCTTTGTCCAGCAGTTGAACTACAATCCAAATATTGCCTAACTGTAATTCTATACCTTGAACTATTGGCAATAGTACCATCACCAATATATTCATATTGAATCCATCCCCCTTTTAAATGTGCTGCATTCAATTGGGTGAGCAATACACTACATAAAATAATTAAAAAAATTTTCCTGCACATACTGCAAAGCAAGTTAAAGCAATAAGAACCAAAAAAAGGATTGTAGGTTGCCTGAACTCCTAAAAAACCGTTAAAGCAATCATTATCTAATTAAAACAGCCGTCCCTTTTTTATACACTATTTTTCCTGTAAAGTCTTTTCCTTCTGCTTGAAATATATACGTACCAGTAGGTTGTTGTTCTCCATTGAAAATTCCATTCCACCCTTTACCCATTTCGTTGGTACTAAATATGAGTTGCCCCCAACGGTTGTATAATTGAAAATAATTTAGCTGAGCAATCCCAATGGGAATCGGTCTTAGCACATCATTTTTGCCATCTCCATTGGGTGTGAAGCCAGAAGGTATATAAATATCAGGGCCACCTTTGTATACTAATACTTTTATAAAGTCTTCTCCATAACAACTATTGTTGTTATCGCCTCTTACCCTGTAAATAATTGAATCAATAGAACTTCCCAACATTGCTATGGGATTGGCAACGCTTGCGTCGGATAATCCGGTAACAGGAAACCATTGATAGTTTTCTCCACCATGAGCATTTAATTGTAGGGGTTGATTAATGCTGACTACTGTATCATTACCCGCGTTAATGATGGGCTTGGGGGCAACTTGAACCAAGATGCTATCAGTTACCGTTTTGGGGCAACCCAAAGTATCAACGACACTTAAAAAATAGCGTGTTGTTTTAGCAGGAGCAACCAGTGGTTGTAATGAACTTGGATTAAACATATTAAGAGAGGGGAACCATTGAAAACTTGATGCAGTAATAGTAGCATTTAGTTGAACCCTATTGCCAAAGCAAATAAGCGTATCGTTACCTAAACTCGCTATTGGATAGGGAACTGTTTTAATTTCAATACTGTCTTTGTCTTGGCATTTGCCCAAGTTAGCAGTAACATAATAAATGGTATTGCCATTCGGTTTTACCAAAGGATTTTTGAGAGAAGAAACAATTTCATTTAAATGATTGGTCCATTGGTATTGAAGTGCATCACTTTTAACCCGCAATTGAATAGTGTCGTTTAAACAAATGGTACTATCTAATACAGCAGCAACTTTAATTAAAGGTAATACGTTCACCGTAATAGTGTCTTTACTAATGCAACCATTGTTATTAATGCTTACAATATATTTAGTAGTGTCTTTAGGATAAACCAACACATTGGCTGAATTGGTATTGCTGATATTTATATTGGGCTCCCAATTAAATATCCCTGCACTATTGATATTGATGGGTAAACTATCTATGCTACAAATTAAAGTGTCTTTAAATGGAACTTGTAATAATGGTTTTTCCGATACCGCCAATACCCTAGTTAACGTATCTAAACAACCCTTAGAATCACCCACCATTAATTCAACTGTTTTTAGTGAAGGGGTTTGGTATTTATACAATGCATTTTTTAAACGGGAAGTATCTTTCAACACCAATTCGTCTCCAAAATTCCATTTCCAAAAATTAATGGTTCCATAAACAGAGCTACTTAAATCTGAAAAAGTATAGGGATTTAAAAAACAACTTCCTCCAATATTGAAAGCCGATTTAAAACCAGGGAAAACCCTTACTTCAACACTGTCTGAACCAATACAACCCTTGGGGCCAGTAACAGTTAAGTATGCCTTATAATCACCAGTGTCTTTGTACGTATGTTGAACAGAACCAGCTTGGGGATAGGTATTATTAATAGAATCACCAAAGTTCCAAACATAATTGGTGATAGCAGAAGAGTTTGATTCATTTTCAAAAAGTACCGTAAAATTATCGCATTGAATAATCTTGTCAGGCAAATTGGCTTCAATAAAATCACAACCTTGAACCGCCATAATAAAATCTTTTCGATGTTCTGCAAATGGTCTTCCATTTCTCCATTCGGTAATACAAACATTCACTACATAGTTTCCCGGTGGGGGAGCAATGCCACTAATTACGCCAGTTGCTGGGTCAATGCTTACACTCGACCCAAGCGGGTCGCTACCACTATAAGGGGAACGGTAAGGCAAAGGAATTTGAGAAAGGATATTGGGTGGCTGGGTATTGGTACCACCCCCGCCACCTGCCGGAATGCCGTCTGATTTGGCATACGAAGAGGCTGGTTACGGAGTCTGGTTTCGCTTGCTTGGGC
>JBKBWE010000053.1:0-2148 GCA_046289145.1 Sediminibacterium sp. | reverse complement strand
GTGAGTCGCTATCGGGATCAATTGCCCCAAAATCTAATGTGAATCTTTTTTGCGAACAAATAAGTGCAGTGTCTTTTACATTAAACTGTGGACTACTATTGGTGCCACCTGCCAATGCTATACGACCAGGAATCTTGGTAACATAATTACTACCTACACTTGTTGGTATAGATAAATTGGAAATAAAATCTACCCTGCAACAACCCAGCCTAGATAAAGTATAACCGATGGGGCTGTTGGGTAAAACAATGGAAGCAGAATACAAAGCCACTTGATAACAGGCTCCTACATTTCCCACTAAACAAGGAAAAGCAGCAGTATTTAAACTGATGGTATTTACGTCGGAAATTCTGGGTAAAGGCAAAGTTCTAAAAAGTATATCGCCTTCATAAATTCCAACAGTAGCTTGTTCTGATTCTAAAGTAGGGCCAGAAGAATTACATTCTCTAAATAAGCGAAGGGTGATGGTATAAACACTATTGGCCGAATTAGAAGGATCAGGACCTGTATAAGTATAATACAGTTCACCTCCAGCTATATGTCTTGCAAATGAATAAGTACTACCAAGTACCATCAAAAGCAATAACCAATACATTTTCATATTATGGAATCAAATGAATGAACCTAGATAAGTGTTGGTTCATTTCTTGGGGCGCTTCAAGCATGCCCATATGGCCTACACCCTCAATTATCTCAAGATACGATTTAATAGGAACTGTTGCCTGTACCTGAATATCTGTTAAAGGAGCAGCAATATCTTCGGGCCCAGCAACAAACAAAATAGGAAATAAGGCAGATGCTAAAACGTTGACTTTATTAGTTCTTTGCATCATTGCGCGGGTATACGCAACCAATGCTGCTGTTTCAAATGCTTTGCTTTGTTCAATTAACTGTTCAATAACCCTTGCATGGTTCTCTTTGAATTTTTTACCAAATAAATTGGGCATACTTGTTTTGAAAAAAGTATAGCCACTATTTTCTTCTAGAAACTGGATACTCTTTTGTCTAACTATTTTCTTTTCATCGCTATCTGCATAAGCCGTACTATGCACCAAGCCTAAAGCAAGTAATTTGGAAGGAAACAGTTGTGCAAATGCTAAACTAATATAGCCTCCCATGCTATGACCCAACATAATGCAAGCAGCTATTTTCTCTGCTATCAATATTTCATTCATGCATTGGGCCATTGTTTCAATGCTCATATTGGGTAACCATTCTTCCATACCTTGAAGTGTAATGGTTGATTTGCCCGATCCAGGTAAATCTGGTACAATCAATAAACAATGATTTGCTAAGTACTCAATTTGGTTTTCCCAAATTTGACTGTCTTCTCCATATCCATGCAACAAAATAACAGGCTTTCCCTTTCCATAAACGGTATAAGACAGTTGATAATAAGAATGATTAATTTGTTTTTCTTGCATGGGTACTTTTTTTGTAGAAGTAAACTACAACAAAAAAAGCAGCAAATAGGGTGGCAATTTTAAAGATAATATCTCCGTACCGCACATAAAAAGGAATCGATTGTTCAGCAGGAATCGCCATTTTGATGGCCCCTTTTTTATCCCATGCTAATGATTGTTCTATTTCACCACGAGGATTAATAAATGCAGAGATTCCTGTGTTGGCAGATCGCGCAACCCATCTTCTGCTTTCGATGGCCCTTAATTTGGCATAATACAAATGTTGTTGGTGTCCAGGCGTATTACCCCACCATCCATCGTTGGTCATAATCGCCAACATACTTGCGCCACTTTTAACATAGTTGGTTACGTATTCTCCATAAATACTTTCATAACAAATAATCGGTGCTGCATATAATTGTGCTATATGGTCCCTAAAAACTACCGCTGTGTCAGACACTCCATATCCACCAGTAGAACCACCAAACTGTTCAAAAATGGGGGCCATAAAACGTAAAAAAGAAGGAAGTGATTCCACACCGGGAACTAGTTTGCTTTTATTATAGAATACAGGCTCCTTGTTGGCTCTTAAACTGACTGCAGCATTAAAAGCATCGTAATAAATTCCATCATTGGTTTTTCTAGCAGTTTTAGTAGAAGCTGTATTGCCGTACTGTTTAAAAGTTTCAATTCCTGAAATCAATTGAATAGAATGATGCGCTGCTAAAAATTGAAAAAAATGAAA
>JBKBWE010000346.1:0-2572 GCA_046289145.1 Sediminibacterium sp. | reverse complement strand
AGAACGAATAAACTGAACTGGATGTTTTCATTAACCAACCAGCTTTCCTTAAAGCCAAAACAATTGTAAAAGTTGCAAGATATGTCAGCGCCACTTCAATAACTGAAATAAGACCAAACAATTGTCTTACAGGTAAAAACCATTCAGGATAGTTTAATAAGTTTTTGGTTGACATTATTTTGAATAATTCTGTCAGGAAAAATCCCCAGTAAAGCATATTGATAATAAATAGAGGGATAGCAATTAATATTGCTGTCAAAGCAAGTAATGAATAAAAGTTTTCACCTTTCGATTTAATTCTTTCTATTAAGCATACAAAACCCAATGCAATAGATACGCCGCTGATAACAAGCATAAAGTATCTTACTTGTTGCTCTGTTGCACTGGCTGTCCATTCTGTGGCTGTTTCTGGTGGCGGACCCAATCCGGCAAACATTGAAATTAAAATCCATGGGACAATCAGGAAAAATGCTGCTGTTGCCAATTTATTTTTGGCTTCATCATTTTGTCTGATAACATTCAGCCCGAGCGAGTAGGAAGCAAATGTCATTAAAGTTACATTCAATAACCATACTGGCAAATAAAACTTATAGCTTACATGTCCAACACCAAATCCAAGTCCTGCCGCGATAATAGGAACTAACACAAGATAAATGTAGCTTATCAATTTGGAAGTTTTAGATGCCATAAGCATACCTAAGTTTAGTTTAATGTTAACAGCCAACATTTTGCGGTTTTGTGTGGTGGTGGATTTTAGCATCCCGGTAGCTATCGGGATGTCATAAAAAGCACTGCGCCCGCCATTACGCCAAACCAGTGTTATAGAAAGTGCTTCTTCATTTATTCTGGTTAAAATCGTTTAGCTGTTTTTCGCATATTTCTTTTAATTTATTCAGTGCCTTGGGGTAGGTCTCATTGAAATAATCAAAATAATCTTCCGGGGTATCTAAATCAACAATAAGTATTGTGTTATTATTCTTTTCCTCAAAAGTGTAATTCTCAAATCCGCCCGACCATTTCTCTGCATCAGTTCCGGTTGTAAGTTCCTGACCGTTTTGTATAATACCTCGGTGACATATTGAAACAAATTTGTTTGGTATATTTTCAATAATTTCTGATACCATGCCAAACTTATTTCCAAGCTCATCCGTTCCAATAAACAGGATTTTACTGCCTTTATCCCAGTTTCCTTCATAAGTAGAAGTTGGATGAAATACAGCCGCCCATTCTTCGTAGCTTAACTTGTTACTATTTCCTAACATTAAATCGTAAACCTTATTTTTAGGGGCATCAATATTAATTCTAAATTGTATTTTTTTCATCATTGTAAAGTTATCTTTTGTTTATTCAGGTTCTTAAAATTTTTTCTAACTTTTTACCCTTTGCTAACTCATCTACAAGTTTATCAAGGTATCGAATTTTTTTTGTCAATTCATTATCAATATCTTCAATTCGATACCCACAAATCACTCCCTTAATTAAGTGAGCTTTGGGATTGAGCTTTGCTCTTTTGAAAAATTCTTCGAATGTTACATTTACTTTGATGAGTTCTTGAATTTTGTTTTCATCAAATCCTGTCAACCATTCAATTACCTGATGTAATTCTTCTTTTGTTCTACCTTTGCTTTCTACTTTTCTTAAGTGGTGTGGATAAACCGAAGCAAATGTCATTTTAGCTATTCGTTCGTTATGTTCTGCAGTTGTTTTCATAATTTATGAAAAAATTACTGTGATGCGTTTTCTAAAGTTGCAATATCAATTTTTTTCATTTGAAGAAGTTTTTCCCACGCCCCGGGTTTTAGCATTAGTTCTTCTATATTTTCAGGAATTATTTGCCAGGATAAACCGTACTTATCTTTACACCAACCACAAACGCTTTCTTGGCCACCGTTGCTTGTCAGTGCATTCCAGTAATAATCTATCTCTGCCTGGTTTTTGCAAACAATATTAAAAGAAACTGCTTCATTAAAAGTAAACTCATTTCCTGCATTGATTGCAGTAAATCTCTGACCGAATAATTCGAACTCTATTGTTAATATCTTTCCAGCAAAAGGTTTTTGAAAATCAAGCAAGCCCTCGGTTGGATAGTAGCTTTTAGATATAATTTTTGAGTCAGGGAAAACGGACAGATAATAGTTCACAGCTTCTTCCGCATTTCCTTTAAACCAAAGGTTAGGAACGATCTTTTGCATAGTTAATTTTCCTCTACATATTTCTTGAAATTCTCCAGTGTTGCCTGCCAACCCTGTCTTTGTACTTCTTTTGGATATTCATTCTCAGGGTCAAATGTTACAATTACTTCTGTTTGTTCGTTTGTTTCTTTAAACTTCATCGTTGCAAAGCGTCCACCAAATTCATAAATAAAATATTTTCCGTATTGAATTTCTCTATATACCGCATCAAAATCAAATCCCCAGCTTCCGTCTTTTGCTTCCATTCTTGCAAAGTATCTTCCTCCAACTTTTAAGTCATTAGAATCTCGTGGACAATACCATTCATCGCTTGCGAAGTTCCAGTTTATAATGTGTTCTGGCTTGATATAATAGTCCCAGACTTTTTGCTTATTGGCATT
>JBKBWE010000345.1:0-2576 GCA_046289145.1 Sediminibacterium sp. | reverse complement strand
AATTCCGATCATGGTAGCCACAAACCCAGCTGCAAAAATTAATTGGATAGCAATTGGCAAATAATTGGATGCCGAATTGGATGCACTAGCGTCTAACAAAGTGTATATAATACCCATAGCTCTGTTTAAGTCCGCAAAAATACGCTAGTAATAGATATAAAAGAAAAACTCCTCAATTTGAGGAGCTTTTTCTTTAAGTTAATTTTTAGGCTAGGGCTTAGCTACCAGTTTTAGCACCAGAAGCATTACCTTTTGCACCAGGATTAGAGTAATAATCGATGTTTTTTTGAATGGTTGCTTTAACATCTTGGGCAAACTTATTGTTTTCTTCGCCTGCAGTAGGATATAAAGCCAACATTTTATCAGCCACTTCAATGGCTTTTTGACAAGTAGCCAAGAATTCATCTACAGCAGGAGATCTGTCCCCTTTGGTCGTTATTTTGAAATCAGGTCTTTTTTTGATTTCATTGAATAGATTCACATAGTAGTTGATCTTAAAGTATTCGTCTAAGAAAATGGATTTTCTATGTTTTTCTAAATCTACTGAAGCATAAACAGAATCTAAATAATTTAAGTTAGTGATAATGACTGCGGTATCTGTACCATTGGCCATAGTTGCTCTTTTAAAGAAACTATAAGGTTGTGGTTTATCAGGATGAGCAGCCATATAAGGCTTCGCAAATTCAATTACTTGATCGTATGCTTTTGCAGCAAAAGCAGAAGAAGTTAACTTGTAATGATCAAATTCAGTTAATTCTCCTTTTAGCTCCATACCTTTTTTCATCCAACTCAATTGCGCATTATATGATTTGGCTTTACCAAACATATCAGCTGCTGCGTTAATAAGAGCAACTCTATTTGCTTTAACGGTATCCGCCAATAATGCTTTCTCAATATAGCTTGAAGCAAATGTTTCATTACCAGGGAATTTGGTTAATACTTCTACCCCTAATTTATAATCAGATGCCTGAATTTCAGCAGCAGGAGCTGTTGCTAAGAATTCTTCAATATATTTTTTAGAAGACAAAGAATCTCCTTTTCTTAAATAGTTGTATGCATAAACTACCCCTAATCTTGGAACTGCTTTTAATCCAACAGCAGCGTCTAATTCTTTTGCTTTAGCCAAAGACTCATCATATTTACCCGCACGGAATAAATAATCCGCTTGGTACAATTCATTTCTTGAATCCTTGTCTGCGCTTTGCACATACTGATCTAAATAGCCTTTAGCTCTAGTTACATCTCTCTCTGAATAGTACAGGTACAAGGCATAATACACTGGAGGGAAAGCAGGATCTGCAGTTTTTGCATTGTCAAAGTATTGGTTAAATAATTCTTCATTATTTTGGCTTCTGTATATTAGACCAATCCTAAACATTGCCAATGCACTCTTTGGATCACGAGCAATTGCTTCGGTGTAAGCTTTTACCGCTTCACCACCATTTTCACCACCCATTTTCTGATAGCTAATTCCCATATAGATGAAGATATCAGGATTGGTTAAATCAAGTGTTCCAGCTTGCTTTAACTTATCGATTCCATATACTGGATCACCCATTTTACTATCACCATCAGCATTAGCACGGCCAATAGCAGTAAGGATTCCAGGATTTGGCTTTCCTTTATTTTTACCTCTAGTTTCAGTTGTTGCAGTAATAGCCTGCTCAAATTTTTGTTTTGCTGAGTTAAGGTCTCCACCTTCTCGCAATTCAACATGGCCCATACCTACCAACAACCAAGCATCGCTGCCCAATTCTTGTAAACCTTTTTGGTATAAAGCTTTTGCAGCAGCCACATCTTCCTTAGACACTTCAATACCGTTACCAGCTAGAAATGCTTGACCCAACCAATAAATGGCTTGAGGGTCTTTTGAATTGGCATCATAGTTTTTTTGCAGTACTTCTTTTGCACTCTTGTTTTTTTCATAATGCAACAGCTTAATGCCTTCGGCAACTTGAGCCGTTAAGCACTGTACAGCAAATACAGCTGCAAACATCAAAGCAACAGACTTCTTCATGTTCTCTCTTTTTTATTAGTTGTTTTGTTATTCCGATTTTATACTACCCTGTCTTTTATGAAAAGCCATTTTAGCCGGAGCTAAAAAAGATCTTCTAAATATTAATTGTCCTCTTTCTAAACTCATGAAATTCATGAACCCAGTTCCTAAACCCGCATGATTCTCTTTTAACACATAAAACAAAGGTCGTGCCAAAGGATACTGACCATATGTTATGGTTGATTGAGAAGGCTTTGCAAAAATGCCTTTTTCTAAGCAGGCAGTGCATTCTACCCTAGCCAATCTAATTTTGGTAAGATAGGATTGTTGCTGCTTATCGTACACATCCCCTATCCAACTCATGCCTACAAAACCAATTACATCCGTTCTTGAAGTAACTATTTCAATTACTTCTTTACTGTTATTGGCTGCAACCACATTAGTACCAAAATTTCCGCCCTTCAACACACTGTCTTTTAAATATCGAACAGTACTAGTAGCAGACTTACCATCCATTACAGCGGTAATTTTATGCTTCCCACTCAGAATATCTTTCACATCTTGAAAACTAAAAATACTG
>JBKBWE010000052.1:0-12899 GCA_046289145.1 Sediminibacterium sp. | reverse complement strand
ACGGTTGCAAATCCTTTCGCGAAACCTTATTTTGTTTCATCAATAAAGGCGTATGCGAAATAGATATTTATTCTCTCTATGCATGATGGTGTTATGGCTAGGTTGCAGCTTAGCGGCTTGCACTCGTATTCCATTACAGAGTATTACACTTTCAGAAAGAATTCAGGAAGAGGGTGCTAGAATGCATCAATTAAATCTATTGCTGATTCAACAATTATTTGCGGAGAAAAAAGCCAGGGTAAATGATTTTATAAAAAACGAGTATACCTCCAGCATCATCCATAAAATGACCAGTGATTTGGAAGATGATATGGATGCTAAATTAGCATTGCCTCAAATGATGGCGGCTGCACTTCCATTAATTAATGAGCGCCAATATACCATGCAAATGGCTTTGGATTCTGCAAAAATTAAAGTAGTGGATCAGCTCAATACCGATTTTGCAAAATACAATATGGCCAATATCGAAATGAAAAGATTATTAGAGTCTGCCGTTAAATTAAATGAAGAAAAAAAACAATTATTGAATCAGTCTAATTGGTTCAAAAAGAAAGGAATTGATTACGACCAGTTGGCTGAATTATTAGATCGCTTTGTTTCTTCATCTGGGAATGTGGGTGGATTGATTGTTAATTTAAACAAGGATTTAAATAAAATATTGAACCAATAACAGATAGTATGAATAATCAATGGCAAAAAAAAGCAAAGCAGGCTCAAAAAGAAACAGATGTAGAATTGGCCCACCAAATCAATCAACTCAGTGGCTTTGATGCTAAAGATATTCAAGCTTTAATAGCAGAGAATGGCATGAATACAGCCGATTTTAATCAACTCATTAAGCTTATTAAAGACCAAACCAAGAGCAATAACGACAAAATCAAAGCCATTTCAAATATCCAAAATGGATTGGAGCTCTTGGTGGGCTTGGTGGGCAAATTGATTTAGTCTATTACCTGTTCCCTCCAAAATCCTTAATTTTGCCCTCTCATGAAGGCAAAAACACTCAAAAAAGACAAGGTTAATATTATCACACTAGGTTGTAGTAAAAATTTAGTAGACTCAGAAGTATTGAGTGGTCAATTGGCTGCCAACGATATAGATGTAGTTCATGAGAATGCTAAGCTAGATCACAATATTGTAGTCGTGAATACCTGCGGATTCATTGATAAAGCCAAAGAGGAAAGCATTAATACCATTTTAGACCAGGTAGAATTAAAGCGTAGAGGTAAGTTAGATAAAGTTTATGTTACTGGTTGTTTAAGTGAACGTTATCGTGGAGATTTAGAAGCAGAAATGCCTGAAGTAGATGCCTGGTTTGGTACGTTGGAATTGCCCTTGATTTTAAAGCAGTTTGAGGCAGATTATAAAGCTGAATTATTGGGTGAACGCATGTTGAGTACCCCCAAACACTATGCGTATTTAAAAATTGCAGAAGGTTGTAATAGAACTTGTTCTTTTTGTGCCATTCCTTTAATGCGAGGTAAGCATATTAGTAGATCTATTGAAGACCTTGTTGCTGAAGCCGAGTCTTTAGTACAAAAGGGAGTGAAGGAAATCATGTTGATTGCCCAAGAGCTTACTTATTATGGTTTAGATCTGTATAAAGAGCGTGCATTGCCTAAACTTCTAGACGCGTTGGCGGATGTTAAGGGAATAGAGTGGATCAGATTGCATTATGCATATCCAAGTAAATTTCCATTAGAGATTTTAGAAGTAATGCAACGAAGGGATAATATTTGTAAATACTTAGACATGCCTTTGCAACATGCAAGCAATCGTATGCTCAAAGCCATGCGTAGAAATATTACTCGTGAAGAAATGTCTGAACTAATTCACCAAATTAAAGCAGCAGTACCAGGTATTTGTTTAAGAACCACATTGATTGCGGGCTTCCCCGGCGAAACAGAAGAAGATGTAGAAGAATTGAAAGCATTTTTACAGGAACATCGTTTTGATAGAGTTGGTATTTTTAGTTATAGCCACGAAGAAAATACCAGCGCATACGATTTAGTGGATGATGTTCCTGCTGATGTAAAAGCAGCTCGTGCACAGGAAATCATGGAAGTTCAACAAGAAATTTCTTACGAGAAAAACCAAGAAAAAGTAGGAAAGATTTTTAAAGTCTTGATTGATAAAAAAGAAGCAGGTCGTTATTTGGGCAGAACAGAATTTGACAGTGTAGAAGTAGACAATGAAGTTGTCATTCACAGCACTAAAAAATTACCTATTGGTGAATTTGTACAAGTGAAAATTACCAAAGCCTACGATTACGACTTAGAGGGAGAAGTGGTTGCCTAAACAATGGATTGCTTGCTTACAATTTGAATCCAAAAGTGAGCATTATGCTACCTCTGCTTCCTGTTTGCTCAGCAAATGTATTGGGCTTATCATTCAATCGATAAGCAAATACTGCTTCTTTGTTCATGATATGCGAATAAGATAAGTCTATAAACATTCCCTTATTTCTATAGCCCAATCCACCAGTACCAATTACCCTGCTGGTTTTTAATGCTTCGTCTTGATAAGGGCTTCCATAATAAGCTGCCCCAAGCCTAAACATAATGGTATTAAATTTTAATTCACCCCCAATCCTTGCATTAATATTGCCTTTATAATTATCAATAATGGCTTCATTTAATGCGGTATAATAATTACGGAAACCCGCATCAGATGCATTTTCTCCTGCAACAGCAAACCTAGCTCCCTTGTAATGCACATATTCTATATCTGCACTAATAAATCCTTTTTGTAAACGGGTGTCGTTAATTTCTCTGAACACGTAGCTAAAGCTACCTATGGCTCTCCAAGGAGTGGTAATATTGTATTTGCTGGTACCTGCTCTTCCACTATTTAAATTATCGCTGCTTTCAGAACGTTGTCCTGCATAAGTTTCTGTATTGGCAACAATAGAAGATCGAATTCGATCGGTCATGGTAATAATTTGCGGACTATGAAATGCAAAACCGATTCTTACAAATGGAGTTGGCTTATAAATGGTTCCCAATTTTACACCAATACCGGCACCTTGCGATGAATAGGTTTCCCTATATTCAAAGAAGCTAAATTGATTGGTAGGATCGTTGGTAGCATCCCTTTCACTGTATAGCAATTCGCGATTGTACTTTATGATAGGAATATTGAAACTACCTCCCACGTACAATTTATCGGCCATATTGCCCGCAAATCCAATGGCTATCTCGTTGTATCCCCCACTAGTTCTGGCATTGTATGTTTGATTTACACCAGTAGATATGGGTACTAAACTTTGGTACCCTGCCACCGCACCCCCAATTCCACTTAATGTATCTACTAAAAATGTTCTAAATGCAAGGGATGATCCAAATATATAATTGCTTAAAGCGGCGTTGGTATCTGCTCTATCTCTGGTTAGTTCTTCTAAATATTTTTCGGTAAAAGAACTAAAATTATTTCTTCCGCTAAAACTTATTTGGTTATTGTAATTAGCTAATTGATTTACTGAAATAGCAACTGCAGAGCTGGTCCATTTGCTGTATCCTGACTTACTAGATCCTGCTAAAACAATTCCAGTAGTTCCATAACCAAATCCAGATCTGCTGCTAGATGAATCGGTACCTCTGTAATTGAATTTATTGCTATTTAATAGAAAACCTGGAGATAAAACCAGTTCTCTTGTTTTGTATAAACCAATGCCAGCAGGGTTTACGTGATTTGCAGTAATGTCTCCCCCTAATGACCCCATAACTCCACCCACTGCCATATTTCTTGCCGTTCCATTTTGGGTAAACCAAGCAAGTCTTAATGCGTCTTCTGGAGATTGTGCTGTTGTTGTTTGGGCAAAAATTGCCAGTCCGCTTATTAGTAAGCCGAAATATTTTTTCATAAAATGGGTTAATTAGTTTCTACCACCACGTCCTGTGCTGGTACTAGAACCAGTACTTTTAAAGCCACCACTCGCACCTCCAGCACTGCTACTTGTTGAAGGAATACTGCTGTTTGAGCTGTTGCCAAAAGTTCTGATAGAACGGTCGTAACTACTACCTGCTCCTCCAGAAGAATTAGGGCTAGAGAAAACTCTTTTAACTAAGTTGCTAAAATTATTGCTTCCTCCATTGGTACCTGGTGCATACCAATTACCATTTTTAGCATCATTGCTGTTATTAAAAATTCTGTTGCGCAATGCACTTAAATTAGACCCTGAATTATAAGAAGGTAAACTTGCTTTGGGATTAGCATAAGTAATTACAGAGAACATTGGATTTCCCCAACCTAGTGGATTTCCGAATACACCACCGTTCCATCCACCACCATAAAAATTATTCCAACCATAAATGCCAGGTCTGAATCCTAGACCTATACTCCATGGATTAAAATTAAATCTGTAGGGATCTAAAATCCAAGGATTAAATGTATTAAAATGATTAAAGCTGTAAGGAGAGAAATCGTAGCGCATATCATTCCAATAACTAAAGTTGTCGATGGTGCTCCAACGATCTCTATTAGCTACTCTCATGCGTAGGTATCTATCATCCATAGTACTTACGTATTCTTGGTAACGCTCGTCGTTATTTTTATTGTTAGCAGCTGCATATGTTTCTCTTTCTTCTCCTGGTGAGAAATATACATCATCTGGTGTTTGCCCCATTTGATAAGCAGTACTACATCCACTTAATATGGTTGCTGCAACAAAAGCACTTAGTAATAACTTTTTCATGATTTTCCTTTTTAGGTTGATCAACTTGGTTGAGTGAAGTTACATACATTTGCGATTGGTAACCTCTATCAATATTGTGGCAAATTACATGCCAACTAACAATTGTTAGTGTTGAACAGGTTAAAAAAAACAAAATATTTTATGGGCAAGGAAATAACTTCTAGGGAGCAAGACTATTCACAGTGGTATAACGACTTAATTATCAAGGGTAATTTAGCTGATTATTCAGCTGTTAGGGGGTGTATGGTAATTAAACCTTATGGTTTTGCCTTATGGGAAAATATGCGAGATGTTTTAGACAAAATGTTTAAAGACACTGGTCATCAGAATGCTTATTTCCCCCTTTTTGTGCCTAAAAGCTTATTTGAAGCAGAAGAAAAGAATGCAGAAGGTTTTGCCAAAGAATGTGCTGTTGTAACGCATTATCGTTTAAAAACAGATCCGAATAACAAAGGAAAATTAATAGTAGATCCTGAAGCAAAATTAGAAGAGGAATTGGTAGTGCGCCCTACTAGTGAAGCTATCATTTGGAATACGTATAAAGGATGGATTCAAAGTTATCGCGATTTGCCTTTGTTAATTAATCAATGGGCCAACGTGGTAAGATGGGAAATGAGAACAAGGTTGTTTTTAAGAACTGCTGAGTTTTTGTGGCAAGAAGGTCATACTGCTCATGCAACTGCAGAAGAAGCGATTGAGGAAACCAAACGCATGTTAGATGTATATGCAGACTTTGCAGAAAATTGGATGGCATTGCCCGTTATTAAAGGAGTTAAATCTCCCAATGAACGATTTGCAGGGGCGGAAGACACTTATTGCATAGAAGCGTTAATGCAAGATGGTAAAGCTTTACAAGCGGGTACCTCTCATTTTTTGGGTCAAAATTTTGCCAAAGCATTTGATGTAAAATTTAGCGATAAGCAAAATAAATTAGACTATGTATGGGCAACCAGTTGGGGGGTGAGTACTCGTTTAATTGGGGGATTAGTGATGGCTCATAGTGACGACGACGGACTAATTCTACCACCCCGTATTGCACCTGTTCAAGTGGTAATTGTACCTATTTACAAAGGAGAGGAGCAGAAAGCACAAATAGATGAAGTGGTGCACCAAATGAAAAAAGAAATGGTTGGTATGGGTATTTCAGTAAAATATGATGATTCCGATAACAGCAGACCAGGTTGGAAATTTGCAGAGTATGAATTGAAAGGTGTTCCGGTTAGAATTGCTGTAGGCGCAAGAGATTTAGAGAATAAAGTGGTTGAAGTTGCCAGAAGAGACACCAAAGAAAAGCAAACAATTCCTTTAGAAGGAATCGCTTCTTTTTTTCATTCTCTATTAGACAATATTCAAGTTTCTATGTTTAATAAAGCCAAAGCATTTCAACAGGAAAATATTAGAACCGCAAATAGTTGGGAAGAGTTTGTTCAAATTTTAGATACTAAAGCTGGTTTTGTTTCTGCTCATTGGGATGGTACTGCTGAAACAGAGGATAAAATTAAAGAGTTAACAAAAGCCACCATCCGTTGCATACCATTGGATAATCCTCAGGAAGAAGGTCAATGTATTTTATCTGGAAAAAAATCGACCCAACGAGTGCTTTTTGCCAGAGCTTATTGATATATTTATTAAATGGAATATAATAAATATAGTCTAGTTTTTAAAGGCGGTGGATTTGAGTACTTCAAGATTCTATTAGTGAATATGATACTCACTACCATTACCCTTGGATTGTATTATCCTTGGGCTAAAGCAAGGACACTTCACTTTTTTTATGGGAATACCCATTTTAATGGACAACCCTTTGTGTTTACTGGTACTGGAGAACAAATGTTCAAGGGTTTTATTAAAGCCTTTTTGATTTTGTTATGTTTATATGGTCTAGTGATTTACCTCTCATTAAATGAACAAGAATTGGTTGCTGCTGCACTATTATACATTATTCTTTTGTTCATTATACCACTGGCTATTCATGGTTCTTACCGTTACCGATTTGCCAAAACTATTTGGAGTGGGATACGTTTTGGATATATGGGCAATAAATGGGAGTTGCTCATGCTTTGCATAAAAGGAACTTTTCTAACGATTGTTACAATAGGAATTTATGGTGCTTGGTTTGCAATGAATTTACGCAGGTATTTGTTGTGTAATGTAAAAATAGGTGATGCCCGATTTTCTTATAAGGGAGTGGGCAGCGAATACTTCTGGCTTAATGTAAAAGGTTATTTGCTGAGTATTTTCACTTTCGGTATCTATTTCTTTTGGTGGCATAAAGATTTATTTGCCTATTTCATCAATAATTTAAGACTCACCAAAGGAGATCAAACAATGTTATTGAAGTCTACCGCTACAGGTGGAGATTTTCTAGCATTAATCATGGTTAATCTTTTATTATTTGTTTTCACATTAGGATTAGCTACCCCATGGATTGTGGTAAGAAGTATGCGCTTTTTGCTTGCAAATATGGTTCTTGATGGCACTATAGCATTTGATGAACTAAGACAAACGCAGGAAAATTTTGATGATGCAACTGGGGAAGATTTAACCGACTTTTTTGACTTTGGTTTTATTATATAATGGACAATATTCAACAGGTCAATTTTTTTGATGGTCTACAAGCAGGTCCCAAGCTTGCATTAATGTATTTTAACGCTGAAGGAATTTCAATTCAGTTAGGCGTTTATTGGAATAAGGAAGCAACCGTTTTGTTTTTCCCTTATAAGCAATGTTCTATTCAGCAAACAGGAAACAATCTATTTGTATTCTTAAATAGGAATGCCACTAATTATATTTCATTTAATGCTGATGAAAGTTTTGCTGTTGACCTAAAACAAAAATTTAATCAGAAAGACCAATCATTTGCAGGATCGCTTTTAAGAATGAATGTTTTTTCATTGGTTATAATGGTGGGCATTTTATTAACTGGTGTGTATTGGGGTATTTCAACCATTGTTCCTTGGGCAGGGTTAAAATTGATAAAGCCATCTACAGAAACAGAACTGGGGGAAAAAATGTATCAATCAATGATGCAAGGAGAAACCATTGATAAGGAGAGAACAAAACTGTTGCAAGAATTTGCCCGATCAATGCAACTAAGCAACAATTATCCTATTAAACTTACTGTTGTAAAAAACAAAGAAGTAAATGCCTATGCTATTCCTGGTGGAAATATTGTGGTTTATGCTGGAATCTTAAAAGCCATGAGGTCGCCGCATGAATTAGCTGCTTTGTTAGGGCATGAAACTGCGCATATTAATGAAAGGCATAGTTTAAGGTCTATATTAAGAAGTGCCGCTACAGGGCTAATTGTTTCGGTTGTGTTGAATGATATTTCAGGAATTTTTTCCATTGTTGTTGAGAATGCTGAGGGATTAAGAACCATGCATT
Source organism: Sediminibacterium sp. (assembly GCA_046289145.1). Classification (GTDB taxonomy): domain Bacteria; phylum Bacteroidota; class Bacteroidia; order Chitinophagales; family Chitinophagaceae; genus Sediminibacterium. The sequence goes on along the minus strand of JBKBWE010000052.1, from coordinate 4,819 downwards.
TTTCTAGGGGCATAGAAAAAAGTGCCGATGAAGAGGGTATGAGAATATTGGTTAAAAACAATATTCATCCCTTGGCAATGAAAAAGTTAATGGAACGCTTAAAAGAAAATAGTCCTGAAATTCCAGAAGTACTTTCCTTTATGCAATCTCATCCTGCTACCGACGAAAGAATAAAACACGCTTCCGAATTTGCTGTTCCTTATAAAAATAGTTCCTTTGCACCCAACCCAGTCTTAGATTCAATTTGGACTGCGTTAAAATAAAATGAAGCAAAAAGAAATACATCCTGCCTTACAACCCTATTTAGAAGGAAAAACCATTTTAATAGATAAACCAATTGATTGGACTTCCTTTGATGTGGTAAGAAAAATAAGAAATATTACTAGAATTGTAAAAGTAGGTCATGCTGGCACATTAGACCCCTTGGCTTCGGGGTTGCTGATTGTATGCACCGGAAAATTTACGAAGAAAATTAATGAGTACATGGGTATGGAGAAAGAGTATACTGGTACTTTTACGTTGGGTGCCATTACGCCCACTTATGATTTAGAATCTGAGCCAACTCAGTTTTGTTCAATAGACCATTTAACTCCCGAACAAATTGTTGCGGCAACTAATGAATTTAAAGGGTTAATCATGCAAATTCCTCCTATTCATTCTGCCATTAAGCAGGAGGGGAAACCCGTTTACTTAGCAGCAAGAAAAGGAATTGATGTAGTTTTAGAACCTAGACCTGTTACCATTTATTCATTTGATATTGAGAAAATTGAATTACCCATAGTGCATTTTAGGGTGGTTTGTTCAACAGGAACCTATATCAGGAGCTTAGCCAATGACTTCGGAAAAGCACTGGGGGTAGGAGGTTATATGAGCAGTTTAAGAAGGACCAGAATAGGACATTTTAATGTAGATCAAGCCCTTTCAATGAGTGCATTTGAAGAACAAATTGAATCACTAAAATCATTAGAAAGGTAATCCAATTCCTAATTGTAATGCAAAGTTGGGTACTTTAATTCCATTGGGTCTTATATCGTTCCAAGTAAAGTCTTTAATGCTCATCCATCCATTATTTGCAGCCCTTAATGGATCTTTTAGCTTGTAAGCAAAATCAAGTCTGATTAAGAAATAGGACATGTCGAATCTAAGTCCAGTTCCAATCCCTATGGCCATATCCCTGGTAAAACTATTTAATGAAAAGCGGGTATCTGAATCGGTAGAAGCTGCTCTTTTAATGTTCCAAACGTTGCCAATATCTGCATACAACGCAGAGCCTATTTTAAAACTACCTATTGTTGCTAATTGAAATCGATATTCTACATTGAACTCTAATTGCATGTCTCCAAATCTATCTCTAAATGCATTTGAAGCTGTATCTAATTCACTTTGATTAGAACTGCCTAGCCCTAATTGTCTCAATCTCCATGCACGCATACTATTGGGTCCACCAGCAGAAAATTGTTTGTAGAATGGTAGGGTAGGACCAATAATGGTATCGCCCCCATAATTGTAACCGATACCTGCAAAAGCCCTATAAGCCAATTCTGATTTTGCAAACTTTACCGATTGTTTATATTCAGTTTCTACTTTTAGGTATCTATAAATATTTCCTTGTAAGCCAGGAATAAAACCAAATAAACCTCCCGCTTCTTCTATAGCTAAACGATAAAATTTATTTTTATTGGGATTCTTAATGCCATTGGTGGTTCTTACAAAAGATAGACTTTGACTTACAATACTACCTTCGTTAAAGGAGGCTTTTAAAAAAGGATTTTTGATGATTAATTGATCTAGTGAATCGAGCTTGTCAATTGAATACAATTCTACGTTAATAGGCTTATATAAAAAGGAGTTATTTCCCTTTTTCCATTCGTATCCAAAACTGGTGGTCAAATTTCTTACCCTATAAAAATTTCTTCGATCTACATAGCCTCCGTTCACCGACCACAGTGTTCTTCTATTGTCAATTTTGTCTAAACCTTTCCATCTTTTGAAAGGTTGAATAATTCCCGGGAAAATATAGGTATGCCCTACGTTAATCAAAAAAGTTTGTAGTAACTGATCGGGCTGATTACTGCTGCTTAAAATATTTAATTCAACTCCCGTTCTAAAAGTGGCAATAGATTGAATGGCATTTTTCCAAACATTCCTATTATTATAAGACAAATTGGTAGTTATACCTAAAAGGTTGGTAACACCAATGTCTGCGATATTTCTACTGGCTTCTAGGTCAACAGTAAAGCTTTGTTTAACTGCTGGTGTCATGAAAAAATACATATCTAATGTATCTCTATTTCTTATTTCTGGCCTAATATCAATATTTTGCCAAGCGGATAATTGTCCTAATGCATTAGCCGTTTTAAAATATTTTTCTTCATTGTAAACATCCCCTTTTTTAAAATAAGTATCTTCTTTTAATGGCCTAAAGTTGAATAATCCTTTTTTGTATCGCATAAAAGTTGATTCACTTTTCTTTTCTAAAAAGGTTTTATCGGTCATTAAGCTATCGGGAACATCTGTAATTTTTGTTTCTGGATAATAGTACAAATTGCCAATATGGTATTTATATAACCTAGAACTATCTTCCACTTCTCTTTGTCTGATGGCTATATCCCAATTGGGATTTTCTTTTTTTGCTTTTGCTACTTCTGATAATAATTTAGCTTGTTCAAATGGATCAATAGTTAAAGCGAATAACTTGGTATTATTTGAATCTACATAAGCATATACATCTTCTCTAGTGATTTTATAAAACCCATTTTTTCTGTAAATGCCTACCATTCTATCTAACTCATTACTGATAACTTGCTTTGAATAGGGTTTATTTTTTTTCAAATAACTTTTATCTGATTCTGCAATCGCCAATTGTTGAAGGGTTGAATCGTTCATTTCAAAGGAAACCTGATCAATGGTAATATTTTTTCCTGCATCAATATCCATATAAACACTTGTCCTTATTTGATCTTTCACCGTATCAATCGTAAATCGATTGGTCAATATAGAGTAATAATACCCCTGTGCATTCAAATAGGAATTCATAAAGAGGGCAGACCTGTCGATATTAGAGCTATCGAAAACGGCCGGGTTCTTTATTTTATAGAAAAGACCAAATTGTTGTTGTTTAGGAACTTTAAGGCTATCGTCCCAATAATTTTGCAAATCTGATAGTAAACGTTTTTTCTCATCTTTGGTGAAATTACCATGAAGGCTAATTTGGTTATTGTAAACAAATGGAGTGTTTTTGGGATAGTTTCTTACCCAGGTTCTCTTTTGTTCAGAGCAAGAAAACAGCAGTATTATTGCTGCAAACAAGCTGAAAAAACCAATAAATCGCCTTTTTACCATAAAATGCATACACAATGTTAAGCAAGATTGAGGCCAAATATATTCAAAGTTTATACCACAAAAAACAAAGGGATGCCTTAAGTCTATTTATTGTGGAAGGCGTAAAAGGAGTAGATGAGGTATTAAACAGTTCATTTGCAGTAGAAAAAATTTTTGCATTGAATGAATGGCAACACCCTTTAATGGATAAAGCAACTCTAATAAGGGTTTCAGCTGATGAGTTGCAAAAAATAAGTGGCTTGCAAACTGCCAATAAAGTTTTGGCGGTGGTTAAACAACAAGATTTTATTGCACAAAAGCCCCGAAAAGAAAGAATAACATTGGCACTAGATGGAATTCAAGACCCAGGAAATATGGGAACGCTGATTAGAATAGCGGACTGGTTTGGTATTGATACTATTTTGGCTTCCAATGATTCTGTAGAAGTGTATAATCCCAAAGTTATTCAAAGTACCATGGGGAGTTTTATTCGCGTAAAAGTGGGTTATGGTAATTTAGCTCAACTATTGTCGGATTGCGATTTGCCGGTGTTTGGCGCTTTGTTGGCTGGAGAATCAGTTTATCATCAATCTGCAATTGAAGAAGGTGTATTAATTATAGGGAATGAGTCTAAAGGCATCCATAGTGAACTACTCCCTTTTATTACATCGCCTATTCATATTCCAAGAATTGGTGGAGCAGAATCACTAAATGCTGCAGTTGCTGCGGGAATACTACTTTCTCATTTGATCAAAAAATAACCGCTTACCTAAATTGAATTGCTTTAATAGGATTCACTTTTTTAACCAATAATGCGGGTATCAACATTACCACAAATGATACTATAAATGTGGTTATACAAACGGTAATGATTTGCCACCAAATAATTTGAACGGGTGCTGTTTTTACATAATAGGAGCTTTCGTCTAGGCTAATAAATCCAGTATACTGTTGTAATAGCACTAAGCCCATACCAATAATAAATCCTCCTATAATTCCTCTCATAGCAATTACCGCAGCATAGTATAGAAAAATTTGAATGATGCTCCTATCATTTGCCCCCAATGCTTTAAAAACACCTATCATTCTTGTTCTTTCTAAAATTAAAATGAGCAAACAAGATATCAAATTGATCATGGCCACTACCGCCATAATGATGAATATTACATTTCTATTCATATTTTGAATATCGAGCCAATCAAAAATATTGGGGTAAATAGAAGCTACAGTTCTACTCATCCATTCTGTAGGAAGGTTGCTCATTAGTTGCTGATTAACCGAATCTTTATTGAATTGTTGGTCAATAAAAATTTCATAACCCCCAATTTGATCCTCTGTCCAGGTATTAATTCTTGCAATTAATTTTAAATCGGCCAGTAAAAAAACTTTGTCGTATTCTTCAATACCTGTTTTATACAAGCCTGATACAATTAATTTCCGATAACTCGTATTGGTTTCATTGGTTCCAACAAAATAAACAGTGACTGTGTCTTTTAAT
>JBKBWE010000344.1:0-2587 GCA_046289145.1 Sediminibacterium sp. | reverse complement strand
AGACCATCTTGAAACAATTGGTTGCAAAATGTACCGCAGTGGAAGCTGCCGTTAAAGCAAAAAAATAAGATAAAGAATTAACCACTTTAATTACAGCTACACACGATGTGTTTCATGAAATAAAAGAAAAGTGTAAGCCAGGAGAAAAACACTAATTCTTTTTGCTTTTTATTAAAGCTTGAATTGCCGCCATTTTTGGATCAAATCCCATTCGGATTGCATACGAAGATGGCGGTATTTTTATGTCTGGTTCAATGCCTCTTCCTTTTTGTAAGTTTTGATTAATGACCATTCTATACAAAGGGAGCCTCACTCTAAGCTTGGTGTTGGGTAGCGTAATATGGGGAATATGCATGGCTGAATTACCATACTGTCCTCCGCCTGATTCCTCTCCTACTATCCGTATATTCTCTTGTCCTTTTAAAGCACCTATCACCATGGTTGCTGCAGAAAAAGTATATCCCCCTTGGACTAAATAAGTACTTCCTTTAAATGCAAACCGTTCATTTGGTTGATAATAATGCTGTTCAAATCTTTTGTAGTGGATTAATCCATCGGCGGCTTTGCTCGCCCCCAAATTCATGGCCAACCAATACAACCAACTTGATTGAATGTATTTACCGTATTTAAATTTTCTACTAATGGCTACTACAGAGTCTGCAAGTTTAAATGGGGTTTGTTTTAAGTATTTTGTGAGCGCAATACTATTACTGATTCTTCCTCCTCCATTTTCTCTTAGATCGAGTATTAAGTGTTCAATATTTTCTTTTTTCAGTTTTTTAAAACTGCGCCTAAAAAAAGTTTTTAAATTTCCTTTACTAAAAGTAGTCAGTCTCATATAAGCGCTATGTGTAACAGTATCAATACTCAGCGAACGAATCGACAATAAACGCAATTGTCTTTTGCTTAAAGTAGTTTGTCTAATTGTTGGTCTAGGTCTATTGATGCCCGTATCTCTTGGAACTGGCGCAAAATTACCCAATGAAATGGTATCTGTTTTTCCTGCTTCATTAATATAACCAATTAAATAAGTACTGTCTACTCCAAACACTTGTTTAAACCCATCCGGAAAACTACTACTCAGTGTTTGGTATTGGTGATTATATGCATAACCATCTGTAGCAATTTGTTTGAATAAACTATCTCTGTAAAACGAAATAGGTTTATTGTTAATACTGTTTACAATGATTCCGCGTTGAATAATGGAATCTTTAAAATAACCATTACTCAATACAACAGCGCTGTCTTCCCAAAATTTGATTTGTAATGGAAATCGAGGATACCTGAACTGAGGCAATTGTTTAATGAACTGTTTTGAATAAAGTGTAGTGGTATGTCCACATTTTATTAGCGCTACCCATTGGGCAATTTTATTTCTGTATTCAATTTCATTTAAAGAATCAGTAATGCTATTGTACAAGTGTTCAAACGCACTGTCTAATTGTTCTTTTGGGGTATACCAATACAAGCTGGGATGATTGGCTTCCAACACTTTTTTGAGTACCCATGTATCTTCTTTTACTTGCGATGCTGCATATTTTGGTAAAGCACTATACGCTTTCTGGGCGTTCATCTCGCCCATTAGTAAAATACTAAAAACTAATGCCAGCAAGCTTTTCATGCTTATGAATTAAAAGCATTCCAACCCTGCGCCTTCAAGTCGTATTGATTGCCTCCTTTGGTTAAGAGTTTTACCCCTTCTTCTAAGTCGGTGATGTATCCAATTACACTGATTTCTTCGTTCAGTACAATTTTATCATGGTCTTCTTGGGCAATGGTAAAAATTAACTCGTAGTCCTCTCCACCATTTAGTGCGCAAACGGTTGGGTCTAAGCCAAACTTAAATGCGGCTTTTCTACTAGCATCTGCAATGGGCAACTTTTCTTCATACACTCTTGCTCCTAAATTAGACTGTTTGCAAATATGCAAAACTTCACTACTGATGCCATCGCTAACATCCATCATTGCTGTTGGAACAATTTGGTTGCTGGCAAAAAATTCAATGATGTCTTTTCTGGCTTCAGGCTTTAATAATTTGCCTACGATATAGCTCTCGTCTTCTAAGTCTGGTTGAATATTTGGATTCTCTTGATAAATCTTTTTCTCTCTTTCCATCAAAGTCAATCCCAAATAAGCGCCACCCACATCTCCACTCACACAAATCAAGTCTCCTTTTTTGGCAGTACTTCTTTTTACAAATTGATCGGGAGCTACTTCTCCAATGGCTGTTACAGAAATTACAAAACCCTTTAAAGAAGAAGAAGTATCGCCTCCTATTAAGTCTACTCCGTATTTTTCACAAGCAAAATAAACCCCTTCATAAAATTCATTCAACGCTTCTACGCTAAAACGATTGCTGATTCCAATACTCAACGTAATTTGAGTGGGAGTAGCATTCATTGCATAAATATCGCTGAGGTTTACTACCACTGCTTTGTAGCCCAAATGCTTCAATGGCGTATACATCAAATCAAAATGAATGCCTTCTAATAATAAGTCGGTGGTAACTACAGTTTGCTTTCCAAAATGGTCAATCACTGCAGCATCATCTCCCACTCCCAATATGGTAGAAGCATTTTGTATTTCT
>JBKBWE010000051.1:4301-13013 GCA_046289145.1 Sediminibacterium sp. | reverse complement strand
TAGGCTACCGTGGTAAAGCGAAAGATTTTCTTCAGTTTGATATAAGTGGATTTTACTTACAGTATGATAACCGTGTAGGGACAATTACTGTTAGCGGAACACCTTCATACCGGCTTATTACTAATGTTGGCAGCAGCACCAGCAAAGGGTTTGAGGGATATGTAGAATTTAATCCTTTCAGGGCATTCGGAAAAAACAAAGATGCAGATTTAATTATTTTTGGGTCTTACGGATATACAGATGCTAAATACAGTGGCAACCATAAAGATGCCAGTACAAAAGGTAAGAAAGTGGAGAATGCTCCAACGAATCTTTTCCGTGGTGGAATAACAGGCGGTTATAAAGGCTTTTTATTAACTGTACAGATGAGCAATGTAGGAGAAACCTTTAGCGATGCCAATAACACAGTTACACCTTCGGCAAATGGCAACAATGGTTTAATACCGTCTTATACTATAACTGATTTAACAGCTACCTATAAATTTTCAAAAGGGCTAAACCTGAAAGCAGGAGCAAATAATTTATTTAACGAAAGATATTTCACCCGCAGAGCAGGTGGTTATCCGGGGCCGGGTGCTTTACCGGCTGATGGAAGAACATTCTTTATATCTGTTGGAGCAAAATTTTAAACCAAAAGCGGCAGTAATATTAACTGCCGCTTTTTATACTGCCTTCGCTATCTTCTCCATAATATGATGGCTCTCGCCAAACTTGCACAATGCATCGCAATGACTACGTAATTCAGAAAAGAGGATGTATTTAATTATTACATTGTTTTGTTTAATTGCAGGACGGGAAAGTTGAAGACAAACATCTTTTTCTCTTTTATCAGGTACAATCAGATAGAACACTTCATCACCATCTGCAATTGTATAACTCAAATCTGTCAACCTTAAAATACCTGAATAAATACTGGTACTTTTTTCTACTTCAAAAGCAGCAATTACGTTATTTGTTCCCTTTTGAAACCAAAGAACATCTATTAGTTTTACAGTATTCAATGTATCTTTTTCCAACCGGATATCCGGGAATTGTTGTAAGCTCACAAATGAAAAACTGTTACCACAGTGTGATTTTGATCTGTCGTTAGAAGCGGCAATCACATCATAGCCCAAGGCACTACCTATTTTCAATAAATGATATTGCATCTCCGTATGCAGATTTTCTTCATCCTTTTCCTGCTGCACACTTTCCTGTCTTTTTTCAATTAGTTTTTCCAATTTCTTTCGTTCAGGCTCGGATAAATATGCATCTGTACCCAGTATCAATTTTTGAGTCCCTATTTCAAATAACAGACCAGCAATAGCGCCTAAATCGGATGACAGTTCTGAACGATACTGATTATTGGTATCAATCATTACTTCTCTCAGCTTCAGGTATTCACTCCAGCTACCTAATTTCTTTTTGTCTTTGTATAGGAAATTGAACCCATTAATAATAGCAGTGTTAAATGGAGGAATAATGGTTGGGTGAAGAAAATAAAGGATACTCGCAACAGCAGGGCCAAGACCTTTAATTTTTAAACCATCCAGTCTTATGATTTCTTTAAGAATCTGTTCCTCAGTCTTTGCATTCAAACAATTTTCTAAGAATTGTCCGAATGCCTGTTTATTGTTTTCATTCTCATAAATATCAGGAATCCTCAACTTGGGTTTCCAGTAAAATGGATGGGAAGCTCCTTCAAATACCTGCTTTTGTTCTGTAATGCAGGTAAGCACAAACTCTAACGAAGACCCTTTAAAATCAGCGGGAAATTTTTTACCCTTAATATCATCAATTACCTGCATAACGCCACGACGGATAGAACGAAACGCCTTTAGCCGTTCCTCATTATTGATGAACCAGGTGTTGTATACAGACTGATTATCTTCTTTATATTGCCGTATTAGTAGTGCTAATTTATTGTTCATATGCTGCTTAAAACAGCAAAATACACTATTTGACCCATTAGTTCACCCTTGTAAGGGTCTTGGTTTTACCAAATAGCCTCATGCCGTGGTAACCCGTAACTATAGCAGTATTTGCATCTTTGAGTTTAATATAACAGCTTGCAGAATGTCCCATATCAGGTAACTGGATTTCGCCACCTTTCCACTCTTTGTCATCAGCATCATATTCCAAATTCCACAATACTCTCCTGCCGATTTCATTGTTTTTTGACATATCTTTTACCCAATAGATTTTACCAACGTATTTACCATCTTCTTTAACGACGCTTATCCTTTTACTACCATTCTGAAGCTGCCAATTACCGGTAATAGCATCTGCATCCGTCTGGGAAAATACAATTCCATTTATAAACAGCATAGCTGCAATGAGTAAGATTGTTTTTGAATTTAGCCGAATCTTTTTATTGAAAGGGTAGAGAAATTGTTTCCAGTAGTTTTTGGGAAAGTTCTTTTCTTCAGCAATACCGATAGCGCCTAATTCTGTTTGCATTTTCGGACTATCATAGGCAGTGTTGAACAGGCGGTCCCAAATGGTAAGCCAGGCTCCGTAGTTAACCTGTGCATCTTTATAATCTGCACGGTGATGCCAGCGGTGCAACTCTGCTACACAAAAGAATTTCTTCAAAATACCTGCTTTGTAATCAAGATTGGTATGCTGCATAAACATATTTACGGCCAGAATTGCCAGCGCCGCCACCACCACCGGTTGCGGAGTACCGATTACAAGGCAAAGAATAATGCCAGGTGTTCCCTCGATTACCTGGTGCAATGCATGACGTTTTTCACCATTTAAAAAGTATAATCGCTCCGAACTATGGTGAATAGCATGAAGCTTCCATAAAAATTGGTATTTATGACTCTGCCAGTGTACCAGGAAAAGAAAGAAGTCTATTATTGTAAGTGCAATTATAACCTGCATCCAAAATGGCAATTGCATCGGAAACAACGACAAAAAGCTAATACTTTCCGCCAGCCATATAAAAAGAAATTGAGCAATAAGTTTTATACTGTAATTAATGATGTAGTAAGTAAGGTCAAGGTTCCAGTCATTTTTACCACCTACCCAATTCTTTTCATAAGGCATCCATTGTTCCAATACTAAAATTAATATACCTGTAAGAGTAATGACAGGTACAGTTACAAGATATTGGTTGTACCCTGATCGGATTCCGTACAAAATAATGGCGGAAGCTGACAACATGATGGCAGGATAAATTCCAAACTGAAATACTTTCTTCATGCAAAACATTTTTAGAGTGCAAAAATGCTTTACCGAAAAGTAAAAGACTTGAATAAACCTGTTATTATTTAAGAACTTCTGAAGGCGAAACTCCAAACATTTCTGTAAATGTGCGGCTAAGATGGGCTACATCTGAAAAACCCCCGCCATATGCTGCATTGGTAAACGATTGCCCTTTCATTACTTCTTGTAATGCTGCCTGCATCCGGCACCAAAGTATGTATTTACGAAATGGGATACCGGTTTGCTCCTTAAATAAATGGGCAAAGCGGCTTTCAGAAAGATGCACTTTAGAAGCAATATTTGCCAAACTTATTTCTTCATTCAAGTTTGAATAAAGAAACGCTATTGATTGTTTAATTCTTTCATCAATTTGATTAACTGAGTTTTCGCTGCCCGTTAGCTTTTCAACCAGCAAGCCAATTAGACTATGTACGTTTTCCTCTTCATTTGATGCTGAATTAAACCAATTGATAAATTCAGTTCTTACAGCATCAATTTCATTACCAAAGTAATGAACCAATCCTTGTTTTTCCAGATGCATGGATGCTTCCAGCCTATGAGTGTAATTCAATTCAGCATCCAAATAAATGAAAATATAAAAATCATCCTTACCGATAAATTGATGTGGTAAATCGGCAGCTATAATGCTGCAATCACTTTTTTCAAATTCAGTTCCATTTTTTGAAATCAAGAAAGATTTCTGGAATGACATTACAATTTCAAGAGCATGGTGTGCATGCATTTTTGTCAGCACCTGACGACCTATATAGACCGCCATGCCCCCGGAGATATAAAGTTTGAATTTTTGCAAGCCTGCTAAATTTTATCATGAAAAGATGTGTTAGCTTAAACGAATGTTTTGAAACCAGTTAATCTATTAAAATTGAATACTGGTCAAGCTGTGAATATTCTATAGGCAAATAGTTATTGTGCTTGAATTATACAATTATTTGCCGTTAGTATGATTATTCATTTTGTCTCTTCAATTGTTTACTTGGCGTATTGTTATATTTTTTAGAACTAAGTTAGGACGAAATAATTTTAACCGTTCTTCAATATTAATGAATCATATGTTGTGAACAGATTGTTCATTTCTCTTGTATTGAACGATGATTGGGGAGAGCTTGCTTTTCATCGGTAGTTTAAAACAGTAAAATATATCATTTACAGCAATCCTTTTTCCTTACAAAGAGCGCTTTAAAAATTTTCCAGAAAAATTGCCATATTGATTTTATAGTTGCCATTATAACATAGTTAGTAACATTAGTCCACTCATGTAAATCATTAATAAATCCGCCAGAATGGTAATGGTACTCATGGGTAAATTAAATACAGCACCAAGGCAGGCAGATTTTATTTTCGTTTGTTAAGAACGCTTAATAAAGCTACAACAATGCTTACCATCATTACTACAAAGGAACGGTATTGGTAAAAACTGGATTGACTCCGGTTAAGAAAGCCAATCATAAAGATAGCTTCTGCATATGAATTGTATATAAATCTGTTTAAATATTTAGATTATTATAGCTCAATTGAACATTTATTAGAGTTCGTTTGATGAAATATCGAAAGAGGGAGGATTTTTATTAATAGACTTCGCATGATTGATTTTTCTTAATGGCATTCTAGTATTAAGCAAGCATTCAAATTTAGGCCAATTAGGAAGACAGTTAGGCACTTTATATCGTTTAGCGGCTAAACGTATTTTACATGTAAAGAAGGAATCATCTCTATTTCGCATATACGATATTTAATACTTATTTTGATACGTATATCTTTTGCAAATCGCCATCATTTGGTACGGATAAATTAAAAGAAAGGTTGCTATTGCCTTCTAAAAAAATATCAGCTTTACATTTTCATACCCTCCATCGGATTGGCTCCTTTCTTGAAAATATATTCGCTATGAAGCAAATAAGCCCCTTTCAATACAACAATATTTCCTTCGCTCAAACCGGATATTATTTCTATACGATCATCACTCTCCAACCCTGTCTGTACCATTAAATTTTTAAATGTATTCTTACCAGTCTGTACCCATACAGTTGCCCCTTTGCCATCTCTTATTACTGCATCAATAGGTAAACTAAGGGACTTTCTTCTAGGACTTTTTAATAATACATAAGCCGACATCCCAGGCTTTAAATAATTACCGGGATTCGGAACAGGGATGCGCACAAGATTGATTCTTGTAGCCTGGTTGATTTCAGGATTTACAAATTCAAGTTTCCCTTTTATTTCCCTATTATTAAAATCCGGAAGTTGAACAGTAACCATACTGTTCTCCTGCAGATCAGCTAATTGCGAGCTATATACCTGTGCCTCTACCCATAATGTTGAAAGATCAGCAAGTTTTACAATTGTGCCACCTTCCATTACATAATCGCCTTCCCGGATATCAAGCTGGGTAATATAGCCGCCCGCAGTGCTATAGTAGGTAGTTATCGGGCTTGCTTTCCTGGTATTGGCCAGCTCACTAATTTGCATTTCGGTCAAGCCCCAAAGAAGTAATTTATTTTTGGCACCCTGAATTAACTGATCAAAATCAATAATGGCCTGACTTGAAAAAGTATTTTTCTTATCTATTGCAAGCAGGTATTCCTGTTTTGCATTATTCAAATCTTCACTGTACATTTCATAAAGTGGTGTCCCCTTTTTGACGTATTCACCAAGGTTCTTGAAATAAAGTTTTTCTACCCTTCCCATAACCCTGGAACCAACAGCATATTGCTTCGATTGATCAAAATTCAATGAAGCAGTTAAAATTAACTGATCATTGATTGTCCCATTTCGGATAGTATCCACTAAAATGTTCCCTAATTGAATCTGCTGTTCACTCAGTTCCAGCTCATCCTGATTTTCTCCCTTTCTTTTTTTTACTGGTGTTAAGTCCATTTTACAAATTGGACATTTACCAGGTTTATGCTCAACAACCTGAGGATCCATTGAACAGGTATAATATGTATCAGGATCTATAGGTTCCTTTACTGTATTCTTGCAAGACGAAACGAGTATTATGAATACTAGTATAGAGATGATATACCGCATACTTAGTTTTTTATTTTTATAAAACTTTCACTGTCCATAAGAAATTGAGCATTTGCTGCAACTGAATCTTTCATTGTCAATCCTTTGAGTATCTGTATCTGTTTCTCCAGAACAACCCCTGTAATTACTTTCTTTGCTCTAAAGCCCTCGGCTGTCTTTTGGAAAACCACTTTTTCTAATCCTAATGAGAGCACTGCGTCTTTGGGTAACCAATAACCTTTTATAGTATTTCCAAAAATTACTGCCTGAACCTGACTACCAATAGGTATTCTTAAACTGCTATTATTGAAGCCAACTCGTACAGTCTGTGTCTTACTTTCTTTGCGATAAAATGGCTCAACGAAATCAATGGCAGCTTTAAAGTCTTTCTGCCTAGCTGTTTCAGGAATAATCCTTACAGCATTACCTTTTTTTACAAAGGATTGATTTTCGCCATATATATTTAGGATAGCCCATGCTTTATCGGGATTAAAGACGGTAAGCACTGACTGACCTTTCTGTATATACATCCCTTCTTTTAATGCAAGCGCTTCGGTTTGTTGAGAAATATTTCCCATATTATCATTTGCTACGTTCATTTTATCAACATTGATGGTTTCATGAATATGCCCACTGTAATTACTGATAACCGAAATCGTGAATAAGGGCTTACCCGATTGAATCAATTCCATTACCTGTTGATTGCTCATTCCGAGTAATAAAAGTTTTTCTTTTGCTGCTTCTAATAAAGTCGAATTTTCAGGATCGTTCTTGATGAGAAACAAAAGATTCTGTTGTGCAGTGAGTAATTCAGGACTATAAATATCCATGATACGCTGTCCGATAGTGACTTTCTGGTATTTATAGCGTACATAAAGTTTTTCGATTCTTCCCGACACCTTGGCAGAAATACCCCCGATCATTCTTGTATCGTAGGCGATATTACCTAATGCATTCAGTTCTATTTGCTCGCTGCTGAATGCAAGGCCAGTAACAGGAATAGACGAGATTACAAGCTCATTGGTTGGCTGGAGCAAAGCGTTCAATTCAATATTTTCCTCTTTTTTATTATTGTTTTCTTTTTTAATTAAATCCATCCCGCAAATAGGACATGCTCCCGGTTGATCTTTAATGACCGAAGGGTGCATGGGGCAGGTATAGGTAGCATTTTTCTCTGGGTGATGATTTTCCTCCATTTTTACCAAATCCATTCCACACTTGGCACATGTACCAGGTTTATCACTAAATACAGAATCCTCTGGCATTGGACAGGTATACATTTCCTTAGAAACAGCTTGGTGATCACTATGTGTATTTTTATTTTCACAGGCAACCAAAAAGAATACCAGTACTTGTATAAAAAATAATTTCTTCATCATATATACAGCTTATATCAATTCATATTGTAACATCATACCATCATCTTCATGTTCAAGGTTATGGCAATGGAAAACAAATTTTCCTAAATTACTTTCGAATGGAATGATTATTTGAACCATCTCCCCAGGCATTACCAGTACTGTGTCCTTCCAGCCGGTTTCAGATGCTATCAGACTCCCCCTGCCACCTGTTCTTTGAAGTACCTGGAAAAAAACTCCGTGTAAATGCATGGGATGGGGTTCATCGCCTTTACTATTATCAAAGACCCATATCTCATTCGTATTGGATTTAATGCTTTCATCAATGCGACTGCTATCAAAAAGCTTACTATTAATGCGATGACGCATCCTCATACCATCATTCATAGGATATCCATGATGTTCCATCGGATTAGATATATCAAATGTTCTGCTCCTGACTGATGAAGAGGCTGGCAAACTATCAATCATTGAAAGTTTTGTGGGTACAGTGAAAGAATCTGTGACAGTAGCGGTAACTTTAAACTTCATAATCTTAAATGACTGCTTCCCTTGCGCATCTCCAGCGTTAGCAAATTCTTTACTTAGTAAGAATAGCTCTGTACCGATAGACAACCCATTAAAATCTACTAAAACATCCAGCCTTTCGCCTGGAGCCAATAAAATCTCCTTGACTGTTACAGGATTTTTCAATAAACCACCATCATTACCAATAATTATCATATCGCCATTATTACTGAATGCGAGATTATACAAACGTGCGTTTGAGCCATTCAAAATACGAAGTCTGTAATAACGGGTTGATACTTCAGTGTAAGGTGAATAAATACCGTTTACCAATACAGACTCACCCATATAACCTGACATAACTTCTTCTACAGTAGGATTATATGTTATCCCCTGATTGGTTAATCGTTTATCTTGTATAACCAATGGAATCTCAAAACGACCCGATGGTAGATTTAAAGTTGCTTCTTCCAGATCATTAATAATAAACAAGCCTGCTAAGCCCTGAAATACCTGTTTACCTGTCTTAAAATGAGGGTGTGGATGATACCATGTCAATCCGGCTCTCTGATTCACAGTAAACTGATAGCGGAAAGTACCACCTGCATTTGCTAATTGATCTGGGTGT
>JBKBWE010000051.1:0-4291 GCA_046289145.1 Sediminibacterium sp. | reverse complement strand
ATCCATTAATGCAGGTACTTTTAAACCATGCCAGTGAATATTGGTATGTTCAGATAAATTATTCTGGAGCAAAATATTTACAACATCTCCCTTGTTTACCCTGAATGACGGACCAAGCATCCCATTAGGTTGATAGCCCAAGACAGGAATACTAGCCCCCCTAATATTTACAGTTGTAGTTTGTGCTGTGAGTGTCTGATTGGCACCAGACTGTAATGGGTTGGTAAGCATTTGTGAAAAATCATTCTCAGTAACCATAACAGGTTTTGTCATTAGCCCGTTGTGATGTTCTTTTCTGCACCCTGAACCAGCCATAAAAAATCCAGCTAAAGATCCACTTGTTATTAGGCTACCGGTACTAAACCCAGACAGTTGTATGAATTTTCTTCTTTGCATTCAGATTGCTTTAGTTTTTTTCAATAATTCTTTCAATTGTCACCTGAAGTTTCAATGCCTGACTTAGTAACTCTAATAATTCTAACTGTTTCATGTTTAGAATTTCCCATGCATCATATAACATGAATAACTCTTCTGTATTCTGCTCATAACCGAGTTGCATTGTCCTGTAATTATTACGCAATGCAGGGATTATCTGACTTTCAAAAAGTTTTAATTGCTTTTTCTTTAAACCCAGTTCGTTACGCATACCATAAGCCATCCCACTGTATTCATTCACCATCATTTCTTTCTGTGACTGAATGGCATTACTTTTCCATTTTAAGCTTTCAATATTGGCTTTATTCATTTTAGAAGACCATTTAGCCATCGGAATACGAACCATCCCCATAATAGTATACTGTAATGGCTGTCCTCCAAATCCAATCATATTATCATAACGAATACCAAATTGAGGTTTGAGGGCAGTACGCTCTGTTTCCTGTTTTAGAACAGTAAGATCAATCTCTCTATCCAATGATTTTAGGTCACTACGGTTAGTATAAAAAAGAGTGCTATCAAAAACAAGAGCTTCATAACTATTCAAGAAGTAAGTGGTATCAATATCGAAATCTGTCATGGCATTTCTACCCATAAGCGAATTGATGCGAATACGTTTTTCTTTAATGTCGCTTTCAAACATTAATTGCATATTTTTCACTTCTCCTAAAGCAGCTTTTGCTTTATAATAGGCACTAATCTTTTCAAGACCGTTTTTATAACGTATTTCTGCATTTTTGATCATGAAGTCCAATATCTTTTCATTCTCTTCCAGGATCAATAATTTCTTTTTCAGGATTATCCAATCATAATAGAACTGTTTAGCATCGTTCACTAATTCATTTAGTGTTGCATTCTTTTTTTCTTTCTCAACTGACGACATAGCTTTCATGTACCTCTCATCTGCATCTAATTTTTTTCTATTCGGAAGCATTTGCTCACCAGAAATCATCACAGATCCCATACCAGGCATTTCGCCCTCCCTGTGCCAGAGTCTGACATCATATGGTGTCATAAATTGACCAATGCCGATTTGAGGAGGCATCCAGCTTCTTGCACCTTTTGCAGCTTCATCCATAGAACGGATTTCATGATCATACATCTTCACTACAGGATGCTTTGTTTTAATGCTATCAATGATTGCACCCAGCTTCAGGATTTGTGCATTGCCATATGCAAAACTTATCAAACCAAAGAAGGTCAGTATTAATTTATTCTTTAACATCGATTAATTCAATTTTACCGTTACGTTTTAGTTCTCTCTCTTTAATCATTTCAAAAATGACAGGAGTAATGAGTAACACATAAATAGTGGATGAGATTGTACCACCAATCAATGGAATGGTGATGGGTCGCATGATATCACTACCAACTCCTGTCGCCCAAAGGATAGGGATCAACCCAAATAGTCCAACTGAAACAGTCATGAGTTTGGGGCGCAACCTTTTGGCGGAGCCTTCAATCACATAGTCTCGGATAATTGCAGGTGTTAATGTTGATTTAGAATTACCATGTTTTGCGACCATATTGTTCATGGCTTCATTTAAATAGATCGTCATCAACATGGCCGTTTCTATGGCCATTCCAAATAAAGCAATAAAACCTACAGCAACTGCTACAGAAAGATTAATACCATAAAAATAGACCATGAAAACACCGCCAATTAATGCAAATGGTACGGTTATCATGGTGGTAACAGCTTCTTTAAAAGAATGATACGTAAAATATAATACCATGAAAATGATAATGAGTACAATCGGCATAATCATTTTTAAAGTTTGATTAGCCCTGATTTGATTTTCCCACTGACCGCTCCATTCCAGAAAATATCCTTTTGGAAGTTTAGTGATCATTCGATTCAATCGCTCTTGTGCCTCTTTTACTGTACTGCCTAAATCTCTTTCCCTAACATTAAATAGTACTGTACCCCTAAGCATTGCATTTTCTGAATTAATCATCGGTGGACCGTCACTTAGTTTAATGTCTGCAACAGCTTCTAATGGTATAGGACCAACATCCATTGTCTGTACCTGAAGTCGCTTTAATGCTTGAATATTATTTCGAAAATCTTGCCCGTATCTGGCATTTACGGAAAATCGCTGACGGCCTTCAATAGTGGTAGTAAGTTTCATACCTCCTAATGCACTCTCAATTACGGTATTGACATCATCAACACTCAGTCCATACCGACCGATTTCATCACGTTTAACTACAATATCAATGTATTTTCCGCCCGTAATAGGCTCCACATATAAATCCTTTACTCCATCAATTCCCTCCAACTGCCGTTTAATAGTTTGAGCAAATGCATAAATACTGTCCAGGTTTTGTCCATATACTTTTAACCCGACATCGGTTCTTATACCAGTTGAAAGCATGTTAATACGATTAATGATGGGCTGTGTCCATCCATTTGTAACCCCAGGAATTTGCATTTTTGAATTGAGCTCATTTATAATATCATCTTTGGTTAGCCCTTCTCTCCATTCATTTTTAGGTTTAAGTAAAATGATGGTTTCAATCATGCTTATCGGAGAATTATCTGTTGCTGTATTGGCTCTTCCTGCTTTACCCAGAACATGTGAAACTTCGGGAACAGAGCGAATCAGCTTATCCTGAACCTGCAATAATCGTTTTGCTTCAGAATTGGATACGTCTGGAAGAGTTACCGGCATAAATAACAATGATCCCTCATCCAATGGCGGCATAAATTCCGAACCAAGACGAGTCATCATGATTACTCCCATAGCTAATGCCAGAATATTAAGCCCTATAGTAGTTTTTCTCCATTTTAAACACCATTTTAGAATGGGTGTATAAATTTTTTCCAGTGTTTTTGTTATTGGATTTGAATCTTCTGGTTTTAGTCGTCCTTTTAGAAAAAAGGAAATTAGAACCGGAGTTAATGTTATAGCCAATACCGCATCAATTAGTAGGATAAAGGTCTTTGTCCATGCTAGGGGATGAAAAAGTTTTCCTTCCATACCTGTAAGCAGAAATACAGGAAGAAAAGAAGCGACTACGATAATGGTAGAATAAAATACGCCGGGACCAACTTGTTTTGAAGATCTTTCAATAATCTCATTTCTTTCCTCTATTGTTAAGGGATCTTTATTTCTTTTGAACCACTTTGCCATATTTACGATTTGTCGGATAATTTAATTTTTTTAGCCTGTGCCTCGCTAATATGTCTGTACGCATTTTCCACCATTACAATGCCATCATCAACTACTACACCAATAGCAAGCGCGATTCCCGTCAATGACATAATATTGGATGAAATACCAAACATTTCAAGGAAAATAAACCCAGCTGCAACTGAAATAGGTAATTGAATCAGTATAATCACAGCACTGCGCCAATGGAATAGAAATATGAGCACTACCAATGAGACGACAATCATTTCTTCAACTAATGTTCCTTTTACTGAATCAATAGCTTCTTGAATCAGTGTACTGCGGTCATATGAAGTTTGGAACGTTACACCTTCCGGTAATCCCTTTTCAACCTCCTTCATCCGAGCTTTTATAGACTCAATGACCTTATTGGCATTTTCATTGTATCGCATTACCACTATACCACCTACCACTTCTCCTTTGCCGTCCATATCAAAAATTCCCAGACGCAAATCACCTCCCATTTGAACAGAACCAATGTCCTTAACTCTTACAGGTATACCATTGTAATTGGCAAGTGCAATATTTTCAATATCATTTTTATTCTTTATGTAGCCTAAGCCCCTGATAATGTAAGCCATATCCGCCATTTCAAATTTGCGTCCCCCTACATCATTATTATTGGCTTTTACTTTATTCATCACATCCATCAACGAAATGTTGTAATACTGCAGCTTTAT
>JBKBWE010000050.1:0-13040 GCA_046289145.1 Sediminibacterium sp. | reverse complement strand
TGTTAGCAAGTGTACTTACCAATAACTCTTTTGATTCATTTACATACCCAGATTTAGGATACTGTGTTAAAAACTGTTGAAAGCTTTTTACAGCAATATCAAAATACCCCAACTCATAAGACAGTTTTGCATAATGAAAACTAGAGACTTCTTTTTGAACTAGATTGCTGTTATTAGCAGCACAAAATTGAAAAGCATTTCTTGCGTTTTGCAAATCATTCACTTTTAAATAAGCATCAGCTAATAAATACATACTGTTCTGCTCCAATGAATCTAAAGCCCCTCCTATTTGCTTAAATCCTTGAATGGCTTTGTTCCAATTCTTTGCCTCATAATAACAATATGATAGTTCGTATAAGTCTTCCCTTCTTACTTTTTCACTAGATGCAACGTAAGTTTCTAAATATGGCAGGGCTCGGGCAAATTCTCTTTTTTCGAATAATAAGTGTCCTACTAATTGCTTTAATTGCAAATCATAATATTGACCATTTCTTTTGATGGCACTTTCTCCATAAGTTAATGCCTTCTCTCTATTTCCACTAAAATAGTAAAGCTCTGTTAAGTAAAAAGGCACTACATGTTGGTAATCGGGATGTGTTTCAGCTATCAAAAAACATTCAATGGCTGTTTCATATAATCTTTCACTGAATGCCAAAAAGCCATAATAATAGTTGGCATCAATATAGTTGGGATCTACAGGCAATTGCCTAATGGCATTAAATAAAGGTTTGGCTTTTTCAAAATCTTGATTTACAAAGTAAGCATACCCTTGATGAAACTTCATGGTAGCAATCTGTCGATTGTTTAAATTGACAATATTGCTTTTCCCATAATAAATCAAGGCATTATTGTACTCTTTTCGTTGGTAGTAATATTCACCTAAGTAAAATGAAACCATTTGCACATGGGCTATGTGATTGTCCAATTCAACAAAAGTTTTAGCTAAAGTGGCTGCACCTATTTCTTCTAATTGCAATCCACAAATAATATAATAGTATTGAGCATCAGCCATTAATTGCACAGGCATATTGCTTTGCTTTACTCCATTATTATAAAGTTTTTTAAATACCGGGAATGCCAAACTAAACTGATCTTGTTGATACAATTGTTTTGCTTCTTTAAAAGCTGCATCCGGATCAGACCATTCCATTGTTTCCTGAGACTGAACAGAAATACAAAAGCCAAAAAGAGTTAGTAGAATGAAAGCGGCTATTTTATACATGGGGAGGAATATATAGTGCAAAGATTTTTTTAATTGTTGGTATTAAGTGGCAAAGCATTGTTAAAGATATGCCGAGGCGCTGTTAAGCTTGATTAAACATGCCTTTTGTGGAAAAACAGGATAAGGTTGTAAGTTTGTCAACAAATTGAAAGGATGTACGAACATTTAACAACGGTTCGGGTTAGGTATGCAGAGACCGATCAGATGAATATTGTTTATTATGGTAATTATGCACAATATTTTGAAGTAGGAAGAGCAGAATGCATAAGAGCATTGGGTTTTACTTATAAACAGATGGAAGAAATGGGCGTTCGAATGCCAGTTGTATCAATGGAAGCAAAGTTTTTAAGGCCTGCTCATTATGATGATTTAATTACTATCAAGACCATGTTGAAATCACTTCCAACCCAACACGAGATTTGCTTTGAGCATGAAGTGTACAACGAAAGAAAAAAATTGCTTACCACTGGAAAAGTAACACTCTATTTCATTAATACACTTACCAATAAACGCATGGGAATGCCGGCAGAATTATTAGCTACATTGGCCCCCTATTTCACCATACAATAAGCCCATTTTCATGAATAAAATTTATGCATCAATTATAACCATAGGAGACGAATTGCTAATTGGTCAAGTAATTGATACCAACAGTAGTTGGATAGCCCAAGAACTTAATAAAGCCGGTATATTGGTAAAAAATAGAGTGGCTGTTGGAGATAACCGAGAAGATATTTGGCAAGCAATAGACGACGCAATTTCCAAATCGAATTTAGTTTTAATTACAGGTGGATTAGGACCCACCGCAGATGATATTACCAAACCATTATTATGCGATTATTTTGGCGGGAAAATGGTGATGGATCAAGCTACGCTAGATCATGTAACTTATATATTCAAGGAGATTTTAAAAAGGCCAATGATAGAGCGGAATACATTACAAGCACAAGTACCAGATGTCTGTACCGTATTGAAAAATGAAAAAGGGACCGCCCCCGGAATGTTGTTTACAAAAAATGAAGTAAGGGTAATTGCCATGCCAGGTGTTCCGCATGAAATGAAATGGATCATGCACAACCATGTCATGCCGTTGGCTGCTCAATGGTTCAATAGTGGATTTATTGAACACCGAACTTTATTAACAGCTGGGATTGGAGAATCGTTTTTAGCAGAAAAAATAAGCAGCTTTGAAACAGCTCTACCCAGCCATATCAAATTGGCTTATTTGCCCAATTATGGTATGGTAAGACTCAGATTAAGTGCTTGGGGAACCCAACAAGACAACTTAAATAAAGAATTAGATAACCAGTTTAATCTATTGAAAAATAATGTTTTAGAATATTTAGTGACCGATAAAGATGAGCCAATGGAAATGGTGATTGGCCATTTACTCCAGCAGAAAAATCAAACGGTAGCTACTGCAGAAAGTTGTACGGGGGGGTATATTGCTCACTTACTAAGCAAACATGCTGGTTCTTCTACTTTTTATACGGGCTCAATTATATCTTACGCCAATATTATTAAAGAGCAGTTATTAGATGTGCCCCACGAAACCTTAATGACAGTTGGTGCTGTTAGTAAAGAAGCCGTAAAACAAATGGTTGTTTCTGTAAGGGAAAAAATGAATACCGATTATGCAATTGCAGTTAGTGGCATTATGGGACCTGGAGGGGCTACAGAAGAGAAAGCGGTTGGCTTAGTTTGGATTGCAGTAGCTTCCAAAAACAATGTGGTAGCTAAGCACTTTCAGTTTAGATTCGACAGAGAGCGAAATATTAACTTAACCGCCATCAATGCATTGAATATGTTGAGGGCGATGATTGTGGATAATAGTTGATTATTTAATCGGATTCAACAACTATCTTTGTTGATTAGTAGTGGATTGCGTATATTAACTATACCTTATTAACCCGCTTTAAACAGTAGTACAATATGGCAATAGCTGAATTGGTGATGCCCAAATTGGGTGAAAGTATTATGGAAGCTACCATTCTTAAATGGCATAAGAAAGTAGGCGACCATGTTAAATTAGACGAAACCGTATTGGATATTGCTACTGATAAAGTAGACAGTGAAGTTCCCTCTACTGTGGAAGGGATCATTACTGAAATCCTTTACAATGTGAACGATGTTGTACCAATTGGTACAGTAATCGTAAGAGTTGAAACTGCTGCTGCAAGTGTTCCATCGCCGGCACCAGTTGCTGCGGCTCCAATCGTTGAAGCACCAGCACTAATTCCAGCTCCTGTGGTAGAAGCTCCAACTCCAATTGTAGAAGCACCACAAACACCAGCGCCAGCACCTGTTCCAGTTGCGCCTCCACCTGTTGTAGAAGTACCTTATACACCAAGTGCTCCCATGGTAGAATTAATGAGCAAGCCAGCTTCTAATCGATTCTATTCTCCATTGGTATTAAACATTGCAAACAGTGAAGGAATTAGCTTAAGTGAATTAGAAAGAATACCAGGAACTGGCAATGATGGTCGTGTTTCTAAAAAAGACATTTTACAATATGTTGCAGATAAAAAAGCAGGTAAGGTTCCCGCCTTCCAACCTGCTCCTGTTTATGCTGCAGCACCACAATATATTACACCAGTTGCTCAACCTGCAGCACCAACACAACCAGTTGCAGCACCACAACCTGCCCCTGCTCCTGTTGTAACACCTGAACCAGTTGCAACTCCTGCACCTGTTGCTGAAACGCCAGTAGTTACACCAGCTCCAACGGTTGAACAACCACAGCCAATTGTTCCTGTTTATCAAGAACCAATTGTACCAGTTGTGCCAGCACCTCAACCAGTTGCACCACAACCTGCTGTAGCACAACCAACTTATCAAGCAGCTCCACCACCTACCTACCAGCCAGCACCAGAGCCTGTTATGAAATCTGCTTCAAGATTTCCTGAACAAAATGTTGCTGCTTATGCTGCTCCTGTGCCTCCATCACCACAAGCGATTTTTGCACAGCCATCAGGTAAGTATTCTGACCCTTCAATGGTGAAGGTTTCTGGCGAAACTGAAATTATTGAAATGGATCGTATGCGTAAGCTTATTGCTAAGCATATGGTAGATAGTAAACATACTAGTCCTCATGTTACCAGCTTTGCTGAAGCAGATGTGACGAATATGGTGATGTGGAGAACTAAAGTAAAAAATGAATTTGAGCAGCGTGAAGGCACTAAGCTCACTTTTACGCCAATGTTTGTTGAATGCATTGCGAATGTGATTAAGCGTTTCCCTTATATCAATTGCTCATTGGATGGCGATAAAATCATTCTAAAAAAAGACATCAATATAGGAATGGCTACGGCTTTACCTACTGGCAACTTAATTGTTCCAGTAATTAAAGGAGCCGACCAAATGAATATTGTTGGTCTAAGCAAAGCAGTAAATGGATTAGCAGATGCTGCCAGAAATGCCAAGCTAAAACCTGAAGACACTACTGGAGGTACATTCACATTAACGAATGTGGGCACTTTCGGAAGTTTAATGGGAACCCCCATTATTAGTCAACCTCAGGTAGCAATCATGGCCGTAGGTGCTATTAAGAAACGTCCAATGGTTATGGAAGGACCAGACGGTGATACCATTGCGATAAGACATATGATGTACTTATCATTAAGTTATGACCATCGTATAGTAGATGGCAGTATTGGCGCCAGCTTTTTAACCGAAGTGGCCAAAGAATTTGAAAAATGGGATATAAATAAACAATGGTTTCACTACCTATAAAATTTAAAAAAGCCCTGATGATTATCGGGGCTTTTTTTTGCATTTCGCTTCATTTAACTGCACAAACACCAGGACTAGGCACTTGGAATGTATTAACTGGTCGTTTCAATTACAATAGTAAATGGAGTACTTTTATTGAATTGCAATTGCGCTCACAACAAACTTTTGATCATTTTAATTACCATGAAGTAAAAGGTGGAATTGCTTATGCAATTAATCCGTCGTTAACTGCATTAGTTGGAACAGGCAGGTATATTACCTATCAATTGACAGACAATTTTAAAACCCCATTTTTAGTGAGTGAAAACAGAATTTGGCAACAATTCATTTGGAACCAATCTTTTCAGTCATTTAGAATTGAACATCGATTAAGGGCAGAACAGCGATTCACTTCCAATGGATATAGGAATAGGTTCAGATATCGAATTAGTGGTATAATTCCTTTAAATAATAAATCTATAACGAATAACACCCTCTTTTTAAATACATCCAATGAGTTTCATTTTAATAATGAGGGAGTATTTTTTGAACAAAACCGTTTTTATTTGGGAGGGGGATACAATTTCAATAGCCAATTTAACATTCAAATGGGATGGATTTACCGTTCCGACTTTTTTACCCAAAACAGGGCTCAATACAAGAACTTTTTACAAACAAGCTTACAATTTACATTTAGTAAAAATAAAAAGCCTACCATAAAAAATATAGGTTCGATAGATTAGTTATTCTGTCCCTTCAAAGAATGAAAATACGGTTGTACCATAATTTCTAACAAATGAAAATCCTTCCATTTTTTCGTAGGCATTTCGCGGCGTATGTTCTAAAACAAAAAATCCACCCGGGGCAATCATTTTTTTAGCAACGATGATTTTGGGGATTTCGTCTATGGTGCCTAATGCATATGGAGGACCAGCAAAAATAAAATCGTATTGTTTGGTACAACTTTGTAAAAAGGCGAATACGTCCATTTTTAGTAATTGTACATTTTCCATTCCTAACATGGTGGCATTCTTACCAATGAACCCATGCATAATAGGGTCTTTTTCTACAATGGTTAAGTGTTCAGCTCCTCTAGAAGCCAATTCATAACTAATGCAACCCGTTCCGCCAAACAAATCAAGGGTTTCAATACCATCAAAGCTCATCCGATTTTGTAAAATATTGAACAACCCTTCTTTGGCTATATCGGTTGTTGGACGGGTATATGGCATATTGGCTGGTGGACTAATTTTTCTTCCACCCCATTTTCCTGAAATGATTCTCATAATGCCAATTTAAAAAATGGCGCAAAATAATGCGGAGGATACTCTTTGTTTACTTCAAACATAATTCCATTCGCCTCCATAGTGTTGATTTCTATATTCTCGTACACTTTCTTTAATTGTAAGTACAATTCAGTGTTTAAATCAATCATACCACTTAGCTCAACAATTGCAAAAGAAGTATTGATGCCAAACTGCTGTGCAGCGCGAATAATATAGTAAACAGCGTCTTCAGCAATTTTAAATGAGAAAGTTTGAATCATTTGAATTTTTGCATCTTTAAAAATGGCCATGATAAAATGTCCATGATAAAATTGCAATTTCACTAATTGCTCTTCATTCTTTCGCCTATTCATTACATCATTTAACAATGAAGTATAAACATGTGATGTTTGAAAAATGATAAACTGCCTAGTCAATAATTCAGCCAATGATTTTTTAATTCGATAGGTATTAATGAAACTTCTGGTGGCAATTAACTTTTCGTACTTTACTTCCATCCTACTACTTTCACCATAAATAAGGTTCAAATAATCTTCGGCTGAAGTAGCTGTTAAAAATTTCTCGGGAACCAAAATTGATTCTGGAGTACAAAAAAAACAAGTAACTAATTTGTAGGTTTTATTAAACAGTTTAGAAATGGTTTTGATTTCATAAAAAATATCATTCCAATCTTCTGTTTGGTCTTTATCTAAACTAAAATACTCAAATGCTACGATGGTTCCATTGTCTACCGTTTTAGACATGCAACGCATTTCCTGCTCATCCAATTCTATGATTAGCTGAAAAGCAGATCCACTAATGGGATCCTCGTTATAAAATCCTGCTTTTTTCCTGGCCATTCATCTTAATTACGTTGCAATAATATATAAAAAAGCATTAACGGAGAGCGAAGATATTATGAGCACTCATTTTACTAACTTCGCTGCCCAATATGAGCAATCTTCAGCCACTCAATCTTCAAGTAAATACAGGGAACAAAGCCATCCTTCGTATTGCTTTGCCCATATCTGCTTCTATTGTTGTTCCCCAAATCAATTTTATTACCAATAATATTTTTTTGGGAGGATTAGGGCAGAAAGAATTGGGGATTGCAGGTATTACTGGCGTTTATTACTTAATGTTTGCGGTGATTGGGAACGGATTAAACAATGGGTTACAAGCGTTGATCTCTAGAAGAGCTGGCGAAAATAAAATTGATGAAATAGGAATTCTGTTTTGGCATGGCGTTAGAATTGCTATGTTCTTTGCCATCTTTGGCATATTAACCACTTGGTTTGTGGCACCAATGATGCTGAATTGGTCTTTGCACGATAAAGAAGGAATAGATATGGCTGTTCAGTTTTTATCTATACGCATTTGGGGATTGCCCCTACTCTATATCTATCAAATGCGAAATGCGTTATTGGTAGGAATCAATCAAAGTAAATTATTGGTACTGGGTACAGCAACAGAAGCCATCATCAATATTGTATTTGACTACGGATTGATTTACGGTAAATTAGGCATGCCTAATTTAGGATTTAATGGGGCCGCTTATGCATCTATTATTGCAGAAGGGGCTGGCTTATTGGCCGTTTTTTTGGTCATTCGTTTTAATGGAATGAGCAAAAAGATCAATTTATTTAATAAAGTAGCTTACCAATTCTCTTATATTAAACTCATCTTAAATCAATCTTATCCGCTTATACTTCAACATGTCATCAGCATCATGAGCTGGGAATATTTTTATATTTTGATTGAACACCATGGTGCCAGAGACCTAGCTGTATCTAATACCATGCGCAACTTATTTGGATTCTTTGGCTGTTTTACTTGGGCATTTGCCGCTACCACCAATACCATGGTGAGTAATGTTATTGGACAGGGAAGAAAAGAAGAAGTCATCCCACTGATCTATAGAATATTAAAATGGAGTATGGGCTTTGCTTGTATCGTATTTGTTTTCTTAAATCTGTTTCCAAGGGCATTCCTTGGCATTTACGGGCAGGGAGAAGATTTTATACAAGCGGGTATTCCAGTGCTAAGAGTAGTGTCTATTGCAATGATTATGATGTCTGCAGCTACTGTTTGGGTAAACGCAGTAACTGGTACCGGAAATTCCAAAATGAATTTATTTACCGAAGTGGCAACCATTATTTTTTACTTGGTATACGTATACATTGTGTTAGAAAAACTAAACATGCCCATCACATGGGGATGGGCAAGCGAATGGTTGTATTGGTCCATTATGTTTATCCCATCGTTTTGGTATATCACCAGCAATCGTTGGAAAAAAATAACTATCTAGCCTTTTAATTGTTTTACTAAATCAATGTACTGCTGCATTGCATCATCTTTGGTTACACCTTGTAATTTAGCCCATGCTTCGTGCTTAAACTTAGCAACAAAGTCGAACATATTGGCAGGACCTTCTTCTTTGTTATCTCCTTCTGTAGCTTGCTTATACAAAGCATACAGCTTTAATAAAGTATCATTATCTGGTTTTTCAGACAAAGTTTTACTGTTGGCAACTGCTTCTAAAAATAAATCTTGTAAGCTCATATATTGGTTTTATTGTAATGATGCTAATAATTTGGCTCCTTCTGCTTTTAAAGCAATATCATTGAAGGAACGATTGGGCATTTTTACCAATCTTTCTAATACTTCAAAAGCTTTTGCAGGCTGTCTATTCTCTTTATAGGCCTTGGCTAAATCTAATTGGTTGGTAACAAAATAGGGTTCCAATGTTTTAGACTTTTCCATGTATAAAATGGCTTTATCCAAATCTCCATTAGGTAAGCCTCCATAAAATAGTTTAACTGCTGCTTTCTTAATACCAGACAATGTAACCATTTCATAATGCCATTTGCCCAATGTATAATTAGCTCTTGCATGATTGGCGTTTATGCTTAAAGCTTTGTCGGCATATTCTTTAACGTCTTTAACGTAAGCCACAATCTTTTTATTCTCAATATCTAGGTCGGTCATTTTACCTGAAACAGTAGCCATTGCATAATTGGCATCGGCATTATTGGGATCTGCTTTTAGCGCCCTTTGCGCATAAGCCATAGCAGATTCAAAATACAATCGCTTATTCTTTTCGTCTTTTTCTCTACCTCCAATGGCAATCTCTAGTTCTGCTGCTTTGACTAAATATTTGATATTATTGGGTTCTAATACTAAAATCTGTTTGTATTTAGCCAAAGCCTCAGGCTCTTTCAATTGACGTTCTATATTCTCAGCCTCCTTGGCTAAAATAGCAATGTCTTGAGAAAAGGCAGCCCCCATCCAACTAAAAAAAAACGCTACTACAAACGAACATCTAATTTTCATAATCGGCTCTATTCAGTTTTAATGTAACCCCTAAACTGCCCACAAACTGTGCAATTGGCGGTTTTAACTTGTCAATAGAAATATGTACATAATCAGCTAGAGAAAACTGTGCCAAAATTTCATTGGCAATATCAGACGCGATGGTTTCTAATAAGGGGGTTGCAATTTGCATGCGCTTTTTTACCAATTCATACACCAAGGCATAATTGATGGTATCCGCTATATGCAAGATAGGAAAACTGGTGGGTGTAAAACCCACTTCAATATTTATAGCAAACTCATTACCCAGCACCTGCTCTTCCTTGTACAGTCCATGGAAAGCAAAAAATCGTAAATCATTTAAATGAATACTTGCTTTGCTCATGGTTTAGTGCCCAATAGAAGTTAAATAGCGCTCTGCATCTAAAGCAGCCATACAGCCACTTCCTGCCGCTGTAACTGCTTGACGATAGTTCTTATCTTGTACATCTCCAGCAGCAAAAACACCTGCCACATTGGTTTTGGTAGTACCTGGCACCGTTAAAATATAACCAGTTTCATCCATTTCAACATAGTCTTTAAAGATGGCGCTATTGGGCTGATGTCCAATTGCCACAAAGAATGCACTTACAGGTATTTCTTGTAATTCACCCGTCTTATTATTCTTTATGCGAACTGCTTCTACTTTTTTATCTCCTAAAATTTCATCTGTTTCTGAATTCCAGTACACTTTAATATTGGGAGAATTTAATACGCGGTCTTGCATTACTTTACTCGCACGCATTTGGTCTCTACGCACAATCATATGCACTTGTGTACAAAGCTTACTCAAATAAATTGCTTCTTCTGCAGCGGTATCTCCTGCACCTATAATTGCCACTTCTTTTCCTTTAAAGAAAAATCCATCACAAACCGCACATGCACTAACGCCATATCCATTCAATCTTTCTTCGCTAGGAAGACCCAACCATTTAGCAGAAGCGCCAGTACTAATAATTACTGCATCTGCATGAATTTCTTTTTCTTCATCAATCCAAACCTTATGTGGGGTGCTGCTAAAATCTACCTTGGTTGCCAATCCATAACGAATATCGGCCCCCATTCTACTGGCTTGTTTTTCAAAATGCACCATCATTTCCGGTCCTTGAATTCCATCAGGATATCCGGGATAATTCTCTACTTCTGTTGTAATAGTGAGCTGACCACCTGGTTGAATACCTTGGTATAAAACTGGCTTCATATTTGCTCTTGCTGCATAAATTGCTGCGGTGTATCCTGCAGGCCCTGAACCTATTATCAAAACCGATACTTTTTCTATTGTTCCTTGTTCCATAATGTTGAATTAATCTTTACAAATGTAAGTTTTGTATTGAGAACCATATCCACAAAAAGCACCCAAAGCGCCATTGCTGATATTACCTTTTACTACCCCTGGTGAAGAAAATGGATTTCCAATGGATTGAAAAGCAAATTCCCATGTTCGCCAAAATGTATACGACGCTTTGTCAATATTGGCCAACTTAACTGTGACCGTATCTCCTAATTTAAAAAAACCATAATTCTCTCTTTCGAAAGGTTGATTTTTATCAACCCCTTTATCAATGTCAATATTGTATGATTTACCATCAATAATTGCATCATCAAATGCACTATTAAAACCCGGAAAAAAAGGTTGATTATTTACTTTGGTAAAATAGCGAATATAATTTCCTAACCCTGGTGGGTCAATGATGCGCGCCATCAAAACACGAAAACTATCAGTGGTAGGTCTATTGGCCAACCTTTTAGACCAAAGACTGTCGATGGTTTTTGTAATGATAGGAATAGTGGTGGTTGATTGATATTGTTGTCCGTTGTGTTCAATGCTCAACTGGTAAGTTTTACCCGTTTCACCCAACATGGGATCGTTAAGAGGCGTTGTATAAAATACATATCTGCCACCTTGAGGAAATCGCAATTCGTTTACTTGTAGGGTAACTGTTTTAGTACCGTTGTTGATTTGCACTTTTGCGTCTTTAATAAAGGAAGCAAATAATGTTGCTGTATCAATGGTTGAAAAATAATTGAGTGAAGTAGACAGTACTACAATGGGTGCTTGTCCATTTTCAATTTCTGCATCCACCACCATTTTGGCTTGGTTTTGTGTTGGCTCAATTTGAATGTCTTTTTCACAAGCCATCAAAAAAAACAACCCTAATATAATTATTACTCTGCGCATTTAATTATAACAACGTTTAGGAAAAAAAGATTAAAAAAAACGCCCCGATTTTTCGGAGCGCTTTCAATAAAATGGCCTCTCGAATATCCCTATTCGGAGGCTGAAATATTAACCCAAATATGCTTTAAGTGCATTACTGTAACGCGCTTTTTGTAAACGCTTTATGGCACGCTCTTTAATTTGTCTGATTCTCTCTTTGGTTAGGTCGTATTTCATTCCTATTTGTTCAATAGTTACTCCATTCTCCCCATCCAATCCAAAATAAGCATTTACTATTTCCGCTTCTCTTGGGCTCAATGATTTTAATACCCTACGAATCTCTTCTCTTAATGAATCTTTCATTACATCTTCGTCGGTATCATCGGAACCTTCCAATAAATCTCCCATTGCCACATCTTCCGCCTCGTGAACTGGAGCATCTAATGAAGTATGCCTAGTATTACTTTGGAAAATATTATTGATTTCAGTTTCACTCATTTCTAGAATCTCCGCCAACTCTTCTGTAGAAGGCTCACGCTCGTGCTCTTGCTCAAAAGCCATGTAAGCTTTATTGGCTTTATTATAAGTACCAATTTTGTTTTGTGGCAAACGCACCAAACGACCTTGTTCAGCTAAAGCTTGTAAAATAGATTGACGAATCCACCATACAGCGTATGAAATGAATTTAAAACCCTTGGTTTCATCAAAACGCTGGGCGGCTTTAATCAATCCTAAGTTTCCTTCGTTAATAAGGTCACTCAAAGATAAACCTTGGTGTTGGTATTGTTTAGCAACAGAAACGACGAAACGTAAATTGGCTTGTACCAATTTATCCAATGCTCTTTGATCACCCATTTTAATCTTCTGCGCCAAAGTAGTTTCCTCTTCGGGGTTGATCATTGGAATTTTGGAAATCTCTTGTAAATACTTCTCTACTGCTTGCGAATCTCTGTTGGTAATCTGGGTTGCGATCTTGAGTTGCCTCATGTTGTACTGTTGCTTTTTTAGATAACGAGTAGAATACTCAATTTGTTATAAAACCACACAAAAAGGTATAATTCTCCAAAACTTACGGAAACTACAAAGATACAATTTTACAATGAAATTCAGTCTTTTAAGTGTAAAAAACTTGGTAATTCAATGAAAATCAAGCTTATTTGTGCAAATTGCTGATTATGATAGATTTTAGATCGGATACAGTGACCAAACCTACTGCCCCCATGTTGGCAGCCATGCATGCAGCCCCAGTGGGAGATGATGTTTTTGGAGAAGACCCTACCATTAATGAGTTAGAACAGTATAGTGCCGAGTTGTTTGGAATGGAGTCTGCCCT
>JBKBWE010000343.1:0-2609 GCA_046289145.1 Sediminibacterium sp. | reverse complement strand
AGGGGGGCAACCCTCCCTGAACGACCAGTCCGATCGCGCCGTCGCATGTGTTGGAGCAGCTGGGAGGAGTGACCGTGGCGATCGCTTGGATGCCCGATGGCGTATTGATGATGAACTCTCAAGCAGGTTCTTCTACGTTAGAAAAATCCGCAGAAGATGTGTATGTGATTACTCAATTTCAGGGTACTGCAAAGTTTACACGCGACGAAAACAAAAAAGTAACAGGAGTTACCATTTTAGCAATGGGTTATGAGTTGGTTGGTACTAAAGAACCAGTTTCAACAGTAGCCTTTACCACTAAAAAAGCTGTGTTACTATCTCCTGTTGTGAAATAGTTTTCTGTTCTCCGTTTACAATGTTTTTTATAATGCAAGTTCCTTCTGTTAATTCGGTACTACCGATAATCACAACATAAGGAACTTGTTTTTTTTCTGCATACTTAAACTGTTTGTCAAACTTACTTTGTTCGTGATACAGTTCTGCGGCAATACCTCTTTCGCGTAGTTCTTGCATTAAATAAAAAGCAGTTTTACTTTCCTCAATTCCTAAATTAAAGAATAATACTTTAGTTCCTTTTTCTACTGCTTCAGGAAATAATTTTAGCTCCTCAAGTACATCATAAATTCGATCAACGCCAAAGCTAATGCCAACACCGGGCACATTGGGAACACCAAATAATCCCGTTAAATCATCGTAACGACCGCCTCCGCCAATGCTTCCCATCTGTGCACCAATAGCTTTGATTTCGAATATAACCCCAGTATAATAATTCAAGCCTCTTGCCAATGTAAAATCAACTACAGGTTTGGAGGAATATTTATTCGAGTGATAAGCAAGAATATATTCTAATTCTTCAATACCTTTTATAGCGGTGGGATTATTGCCCATCAACTGTTTTAGTTGCTCCATTTTTGCTTCATTTGCTCCATCAATTGACAAGTATTTTTCAATGATTAAAATTTGATCTTGATTAATTCCTCTTTGTGACAATTCTTCTTTAACCTTCTCAATACCTATTTTATCTAGTTTGTCAATTGCAACTGTGATAGGTACCATTATTTCTTGACCGCCGCATAATTCAGCTAATCCTGCCAAAATTTTTCTGCTGTTGATTCTAATTTCAACAGGTAGTTGTAACCGTTCAAAAACAGTGGCATAAATGGCTGTTAGTTCTACTTCATTCAATAAACTATTGCTACCAACAACATCTGCATCACACTGATAAAATTCTCTATACCTTCCTTTTTGTGGTCGGTCTGCTCTCCAAACAGGTTGTATTTGGTAGCGCTTAAATGGCATGGTTAACTGGCCATAATTCATGGCCACATAGCGGGCAAATGGAATGGTTAAATCGTATCGTAGCGCTCGCTCTGTAATCCCCTTGTTGTTTTTGCCTTCTAGAATTTTATTAAAGTCTGCAATAATTTGCGTTTGTTTTGCAGGGTTATCTAAACCATTATTGAGAATTTTGAAAATCAGTTTATCGCCTTCTTCTCCATACTTGCCCATCAAAGTATCCAAGTTTTCCATAGCAGGCGTTTCTAAAGGCTGAAAGCCATATAATTCAAAAACAGTTCTAATTGTTTGGAATATATAGTTCCTTTTCTGAACGGTGGCTGCGTTAAAATCCCTTGTTCCTTGTGGTATACCTGCTTTGTTACTCATATGGCAGCAAATTTAACGCTTGTGGGTTAATAATCCTTTCGGCATTCAGACGATCATATATAAACGATTCTTTAACTAACAGTCATTAGTTTAAAATGGTTTTTATGTAAAGTTTTTATGGATTTTTAATTTTCGCGCATCTCACGTAAAATATTTACTAAATTGCCCATCCCGTAAAGTGATTGTATGGAAAATACTTTTAGAGAAAGGAACCAAAAACGGTACAGTATATTCAGAAGGATCTATGATATTTCGATGTCGCTGTTGTTTTTGGGTGTTGGATTAGCAGTATTTTTTATAGAAAAATTGGGGATGGATCTGGTGTTTACGGCAGAACCAGTGTATCGAAATTTATTCGGTAGTATTTGTTTGTTGTATGGCGCATTCAGATTGTACAGAGGCATTAAGCAAGAATATTAATTATGAGGAAGTACAGTTTGTTTGTGTGTATGCTGGGTGTTTTGCTCTTTGTTTCTTGTGATTCAAAAGAATCAAAAAATGCTTTTCAAGATAATACGGAAGAAGGTACTATCCGCATTAGTGTAGACGAAAGTTTTAAGCCTGTAATTGAAGAGCAGCTTAAGGTTCATCAATCTTCCTATCCTAAAGCCAATATCATTGCGTCATACAAATCTGAAGCAGATTGCTTTCGAGATTTGCAAAATGATAGCACTAGAATGATTATTGTAGCAAGGGGTTTAGATGAAAAAGAAGCGGAGTATTATAAATCCATTTTGTCTTATCCTCCACAGTATGCAGAACTAGCATACGATGCCGTTGCATTGATTGTAAATAACAATGCAGCTGACAGTATTTTTAGTTTTCAAGATGTGAAAGATATTCTGAGTGGGAAGCATAAAATTACCGCTGTAATGGATGGTAAGTCTGCTACTAGTACTGTTCGATATTTAAAAGACAGTGTGTTGAAAGGAGGAAATTTTGGT
>JBKBWE010000049.1:7174-13132 GCA_046289145.1 Sediminibacterium sp. | reverse complement strand
GTTATCAGTTTTATCAATCAATTAATTCGCTGATTTCAATCATTTGCGGGCTTTTTTGATTGATAAATCATATATTTATGATTGATAAATAAGCATGCCTAAAAAATCTGAAAATAAGAAAGAGGAGATCGTTGAATTTATTCAGCAACATCCTCGTTGTACTTCTCAGGAAATTTTGGAAGGTTTAAAGCTTAATATGAGTGTAACAACTCTACGAAGGAAGCTGCAGGATTTGGTGTCTGAAGCTTTTATTAATCCCATTGGCGAACTGAAAAGCAGGAGATATGAAATCAGTACTGCTTACAATATTATTCGGCCAATTCTTCTTGAACAATATTTTGAAAAAGAGATTGATGATCGGAGTATTTTGGAGAGGTTCAATATTGAGTTAATTAGTCAAACGCTTCACGGGGTTACAATCTTTACAAAAGCCGAACTAGATCATTTAGACAATTTACAAAAAAAGTTTGCTTTTAATACATCAAAATTATCTGAAACGGAGTATAGCAAAGAGTTAGAAAGATTAGCCATCGATTTGAGTTGGAAGTCTTCTCAGATAGAAGGAAATACTTATTCATTGTTAGAGACTGAGCGATTATTGAAAGATAAAGAGACTGCTGCAGGTAAAACAAAAGATGAAGCGACCATGTTGCTGAATCATAAAGCGGCTTTAGATTTTATCATCGAACACCCCAATTATATTGACCCTATCGGTGTTTCTGATATAGAAGATATTCATAGTATTTTGGTGAAAGAATTAGCCATTAAAAGAAATATTAGAAGTGGAAGAGTGGGTATCACGGGAACGAATTACACGCCGTTGGATAATGAATTTCAAATTAAGGAAGCATTGACATTAATGTGTTCATTGATTAATGACAAGAAAAATGTATTCGAGAAAGCTTTATTAGCACTTGTGTTAATTTCTTATATACAGCCTTTTGCCGACGGTAATAAAAGAACGGCAAGAATTATTAGTAATGCAATATTGATGAACAATCAGTATTGTCCCATTTCATTTAGAACTGTTGATGCAATTGAATATAAGAAAGCAATGCTTGTATTTTATGAGCAGAATAATATTTATCCTTTCAAAAATATATTCATCAATCAATTTGAATTTGCAGTAAATACTTATTTCTAAATAGATGGCTGAACTGAATCAAGAATACGACATTGTAATCATCGGCGGTGGTGCTACTGGTCTGGGTTCCGCGGTGGATGCGGCTTCGCGTGGTTACAAGACTTTGCTTGTTGAACAAGCCGATTTTGGGAAAGGCACTTCTAGCCGTTCCACTAAATTGGTGCATGGTGGTGTGCGTTACTTGGCGCAGGGGAATATTAAATTGGTGCGCGAGGCGTTAGCCGAGCGCGGTAGGTTACTCAAAAATGCGCCGCTCATGACGAGCACGCAGCCTTTTGTGGTGCCGGTGTTTAGCCTTTGGGAAAAAATGTATTATAGTGCTGGTTTAATGTTATATGATGTTTTATCGGGCAAATTATCCTTGGGTAAAACCCGTTTACTCTCGCGAAAAAAAACCTTGGAGTTGTTGCCGAATATCAATCCTAAAAAAGTAGCGGGGGGTATTTTATATTATGATGGGCAGTTTAATGACGCTGAACTCTGTATTGAATTAGCGCATACTGCGGAGCGTTATGGGGCTACTGTGTTGAATTATACTAAGGCGGTTGGTTTAATTAAAGAGAAGGATATTATTGTGGGAGTAGAACTGGAAGATACCTTGGGAGCCGCGCGCAGAACAGTCCGTTGCAAATGCGTCATCAACGCAACGGGCGTTTTCACCGATGCGGTTTTGCAAATGGATGATCCGAATGCAGATACTTTGGTGTATCCTTCACAGGGTATTCACTTGGTAGTAGATTCCAAATTTTTCAGAGGAGTGAATGCCATGATGATTCCTAAAACCGATGATGGTCGCGTACTATTTGCTGTGCCTTGGCAAGGTAAAGTAGTAATTGGTACTACCGATACACATGTGGATCATATTGACCTAGAACCTTTGCCATTAGCGGAAGAGATTCATTTTGTGTTAGAGCATTTTAATAGATACACGAATGCTTCCATCACTAAAGAAGATGTACTCAGTGTTTTTGTAGGACTTCGTCCATTAGTACGTTCTGCAAATGCAGGTTCAAATATTTCTTCTTTGTTGTCTCGTGATCATACGTTGGTGGTGTCACCAAGTCGCATGGTTACTATAACGGGTGGCAAGTGGACCACTTATCGCAAGATGGCGGAGGATGCGGTTAACAATGCGGTGTTTGTGGCCAAGCTAGACGGAGCTGAAGCGGGTCGAACGCGCGATGCTAAAAAATGTATCACGAAAGATTTGCCGATTGGTGACCTTGGGGCTGCTAGAGAATTAGCGGCGCAATTGATTGTTGCCGATTCTTCGATGGCTGCGTTCCTGGCTCCAGCGGGCACGCTCACTGATTTGTCGCACACAGATCCGGCCTATGCTATTCGTGTAGTAGACGTGGTTGTTGCGGCGCGCTGCAAATATGTGCGAACCGTGGAAGATTTTCTAGCGCGCCGCAGCCGGCTGCTCTTCCTAGATGCAAGAGCCGCCATTCAATTAGCTCCTTCTGTGGCAACTATTTTGCAAAAAGAATTGAACTGGTCCAATGAAGAAAGTGATGCACAACTGCAATCATTTATTCAATTAGCACAACAATACATAATTCACTAAATTCAAATTATGAATGCATTTATCGCAGAATTATTAGGCACTGCTTACATCATCGCTTTTGGTAATGGGGTAGTGGCCAATGTGGTCTTACACAAGACAAAGGGCAACAATGGCGGATTGATTGCCATTACTTTTGGTTGGAGCATGGCTGTATTCATGGCGGTATACATTACAGCCGGCGTTAGTGGAGCACATTTAAATTCCGCAGTAACGATTGGGTTGGCTTCAATAGGAAAATTTGATTGGGCAATGGTGCCTCAATATTTATTGGCGCAATTATTAGGCGCTATGCTCGGGCAATTGGCTGTGTTTATCATTTACAAAGATCATTTTAATGCAACGGCTGATGGGCTAACACAACGTGCTTGTTTTTGTACCGATCCTGCTATTCGCAATCCTGTTCAAAATTTCATGACCGAATTTCTAGCTACGTTTATTTTTATGCTGGCTATTTTATTTATTACAAAAGCAAATAGCAGTTTAGGTTCGCTAGATGCCTTGCCTGTAGCATTAGTGGTACTCGCCATAGGTTTAAGTTTTGGCGGGCCCACGGGATATGCCATTAACCCGGCGCGTGACCTGGGCCCGCGTATCATGCATTTTATTTTACCCATGACCAATAAATCATCAAGCGATTGGAGCTATGCTTGGGTGCCAATAGTAGGTCCTATTTTGGGGGCATTAGCTGCAGGGTTTATTTATAACGCTTTACTTTAAAAACGGCAGCTTAAACTGCGATTTAATGATGCGCTTTTTCTTTATTACGGTTGGGGTATGCTGAAATTCTTGGTAGTATATTTTCAGTAAGATTAAGAAATAGGAAATCAATAAAGGACCAAATATTAAGCCTGTAATACCAAAATATTTTAATCCCATAATAACGCCCAATAGAGTTACTAATGGATGCACATCAGCCATTTTTTTAGCGAGTACAAAACGTACCACATTGTCCATGGTGCCTAATACAATGGATCCCCATGCAATCAATCCTACACCTTCTGCAACTCCCATATTCGCCATTAAGTAAATGCTGATGGGTACCCAAATAATTCCCGCACCAACAATTGGAATGATCGATGACAAACCTGTAAGAACTGCCCAGAATCCGGGTTGGCTTAGATCTACCCACCAGTAATAGCCCCATGCCAATCCTCCTTGTATGATTGCAATTAATGGAACACCTATGGCATTACTAACTGTTTGTGCATGCAATTCGTTGGCAAACAACATGATTTTTTCACGCTTAAATGGCAAGTAAAAAACGATGGCAGCTTCCATTCTATTCAAGTTGGTAATCATGAAGAATAAAATGAAATACATCATACCAATTGAGCTGAGTAAGTTCAATCCTTGGTTTAATAAGTTGCTGATAAAATTGGTAAAGTATCCTTCTAGTCCACTCAAGTTTTTCTCAGACAATAATTGAAAATGATATTCGGCTTGTAATTTTTTATCCAATGCTTTTAATGGTTCTAAAAATGCATCGGTATTGCCAGCTATTAACAAGGCTTTGTTGTATAACATACCTGCCAATAAAGAAAAGGGCAAAAGAATTATAAAAAAGGAAATGACAATTACTAATGCAGCTGCAGCAGACTTACTCCAGTTTTTTTTCTTTACCAGTGTTTCAACAGACGGTTTGCTGAGCACATAAAACAATACTGCTGCTAAAAATGCAGTAAAAAATTGTTGCAGTGTATAGAATAGGAATCCTGCAAAAATCAGGATAACTGCTAAAAATATATATCGGTTAATCTTAAGGTCTTGCTGCATTTGTTGTAACTTGTACCAAATGTATTATTTATGAGCGAGAACAGTAAATTCATTTCGGGATTATTGCTGGGTGCGCTAGCCGGAACCGCACTGGCATTATACTTGAATTCAGAGAAGGGCAAAGAGTTGTTATCTACACTTAACATTGAAGCAGATCATTTAAAAGATAATATGCACGAAGGGTATGATAGTGCTAAAGAAGGAGTAGACGAACTACTTGCTAAAGCAAAAAACTTGGTTAAAGAATTGGAACAAAAAATTGCAGAGGCTTAAGCCTCTAATAAAGAACTGCCGTATGTCTGAATCGGAAGATTTTTTTGGTAACGCCAAAAAGGAACTAGAATCTTATATCGAGAATCGAATCCTCTTGGCTAAAATGCAAGTGACACAAAAACTGAGTCATAAAATGGCTTCGGTGGTGGTGATCACACTGCTATCTACCATATTTGCTTTTGCACTGGTTTTTGGGGGGATTATGGCCGCCTATTATTTGACCGATCTCACTGGTAGCTTAGTGAAAGGATTTGGTTATGTGGCCGCTTTTTTTCTCGGTCTATTATTTATAGTGGTGTTATTCCGTAAAAAATTGGCTGCTGTGGTGGTGGATGCCCTCATTAAAAATTTATTTAAGTAATGCCCCGTTATACCCAACCTCCTATTAAGAACCAAGCCGACCTGCTCCATGCCATGGAACAATTAAAAGGGCATGTGTCAGACCAGGAAAAAGAACTAGCTAATTTAGCCGGAAAAGTACCCGGACAGCTGTTTAAACAGGCTTCTGGCGCTATTGTCCCCGCCATTCTAAACACCGCTACCCTCAGCGGCGCTTGGAATATTTTGAAACTGGTTCCGGTGGCTCAATCCCTCTTTTCGCTATTAAAGAAAAAAAAGGACTAGTTCCCTCGCTTTTTTTTGCTCCTTACCCTTACCTTTGCGGCCAAATCAACCATTTATGGCAACAACAGGGAAGATTAAACAAATTATTGGTGCGGTTGTAGACGTTCATTTTCAGGACAGCGCACTGCCTGAAATCTACAATGCCTTAGAGATAACCAAAGAAAACGGCGACAAGCTTGTATTAGAAGTGCAACAGCACTTAGGTGAAGACAGTGTACGTACCATTGCGATGGACGGTACTGAAGGTCTAGTAAGAGGTATGGCAGTAGTTGATACTGGTATTCCAATTGCAATGCCTGTAGGTGAAGGTATCAACGGTCGTTTGTTTAACGTAACTGGAGACGCTATTGATGGTCTTCCTCAATTAAGCAAAGTAAATGGTCGTCCTATTCACAATAAGCCACCATTATTCGAAAACTTAAGTACTGCAACAGAAATCCTGTTCACTGGTATTAAGGTAATTGACCTAATTGAACCATACGCAAAAGGTGGTAAAATTGGTCTGTTTGGTGGTGCGGGTGTAGGTAAAACCGTATTGATTCAAGAATTGATCAACAATATTGCAAAAGGACACGGT
>JBKBWE010000049.1:0-7164 GCA_046289145.1 Sediminibacterium sp. | reverse complement strand
GCGTGAAATGATTGAAGCAGGTATCATGAAATATGGTGATGCTTTTAAACATAGCATGGAAGAAGGTGGATGGGATCTATCTAAAGTAGATATGGAAGGATTGAAAGATTCTAAAGCTACTTTCGTATTTGGTCAAATGAACGAACCTCCAGGTGCACGTGCTCGTGTGGCGTTGAGTGGTTTAACTATTGCGGAATA
Source organism: Sediminibacterium sp. (assembly GCA_046289145.1). Lineage (GTDB taxonomy): Bacteria > Bacteroidota > Bacteroidia > Chitinophagales > Chitinophagaceae > Sediminibacterium. Next base: position 6,966 of record JBKBWE010000049.1, on the reverse strand, counting down.
TTTCCGTGATGGAGATGGTACTGGAAAAGGTAAGGACATTTTGTTCTTCGTAGATAATATCTTCCGTTTTACACAAGCTGGTTCTGAGGTATCTGCATTGCTAGGTCGTATGCCTTCTGCGGTAGGTTACCAACCAACCCTTGCCACTGAAATGGGATTGATGCAAGAGCGTATTACTTCTACTAAGAACGGTTCTATCACATCTGTACAAGCGGTTTACGTACCTGCGGATGACTTGACTGACCCGGCTCCTGCAACTACTTTCGCGCACTTAGATGCTACTACCGTATTAAGCCGTAAGATTGCCGACTTAGGTATCTATCCTGCGGTGGATCCATTGGATTCTACTTCTCGTATCTTAACGCCTGCAATTGTAGGTGATGCGCATTACGATACTGCTAACCGTGTTAAATTAATTCTTCAGCGTTACAAGGAACTACAAGATATTATTGCAATCCTTGGTATGGATGAATTAAGCGACGAAGATAAAATGACTGTACAGCGTGCTCGTAAAGTACAACGTTTCTTATCTCAGCCTTTCCACGTTGCTGAACAGTTCACCGGTCTTAAAGGTGTATTCGTTAGCATTGAAGATACCATCAAAGGTTTCAACGCTATCATGGATGGTGAAGTGGATGAGTATCCAGAAGCTGCATTCAACTTAGTGGGTACACTAGATGATGCAATTGAAAAGGGTAAGAAAATGATGGAAGCTGCAAAAGGATAATTTATGATTTTAGAAATATTAACTCCGGAGAAAAAACTATACAGTGGCGAAGTGTACGGTGTACAATTGCCTGGTATTAGTGGTTTATTCGAAATACTCGACAAACACGCACCAATGGTAAGTGCCTTGGGTAAGGGTAACCTAAAAATTTTGAAGGATAAAAAAGAAGTAGAAAGCTATTCTATCCAAAGCGGTTTTGTTGAAGTAATCAACAACAAAGCAACTGTGTTGGTAGAGGGTGCAGTAGAACTGTAAATCTTCTTTATATAATTTGAACAGTCTCGATTTTTTCGGGACTGTTTTTTTATGCGAAGAATATACTGAAATAGCGAGATATTGCGAGAATCTCGCTATTTTTACTAAATTTGCTCCGACTTTATTTTATGATTGAAAAAGCGCCTAAACATATTAAAGAAGAAGATACTATTAAGGTAATGGTAGACTTAGAAAAGAAGGGTGTTTTAAAGACTTTTCAAGATGACTATTTGTATTGGGACAAAATTAAATACAAGTCTAAAGACCACCCCCCTGAAAAAATATGGAATGCGGTAAAATTTCATCGGTGGTTGCGACAAACTACTATTCAGTTTGGAAAGTATCAATTTAGTTTTGTCATTACTGATTATATGCAACGTTTTTTGCATCAGTTCGATTTGCATATTGGGGGAACTTTGAGCAGTAATATTGGGATTGCTGAAAGAGATAAAAATAAGTTTGTTATTAGTTCAATAATGGAAGAAGCTATTTCGAGTAGTCAAATGGAAGGTGCGAATACAACTCGAAAAAAGGCAAAAGAAATGATTCAGAAGGAGCAAAAGCCAACCAATAAATCTGAGCAAATGATTCTGAATAATTTCATAACTATGAAGCATATTGTTCAGCATAAAAACCAATCTGTAACTCCGAATAAGATTCTTGCCTTACATCAATTAATCATAAAAGATACACTTAACAAAAAAGTTGAAGAAGGAAAATTCAGAGACTCCAATGATGTTTATGTAGTAGATCATAGCTCTAGCGAAGTTGTTCATCAACCCCCATCTCATGAGGAATTAGTCTTGTTTATAAACGACCTTTGTGAATTTTGTAATAAAGATTCTGAAAATTTTATTCATCCTATTGTAAAGGGCTGTATCATTCATTTTATGATAGGATGGATACATCCATTTGTTGATGGTAACGGAAGAACAGCTCGCGCTCTTTTTTATTGGTACATGCTTAAGCAAGGATATTGGCTTACAGAATATTTATCAATATCGAGGATAATTAAAGATTCTAAAGCTCAATATGAAAAAGCTTACTTGTACTCAGAGATAGATGGAAATGATCTTAGTTATTTTATAACTTATCATATCAAAACATTAGAGAAAGCAATTGAAGCTTTAAAACAATATATTAATACAAAACAGAAAGAAGTTTTTCAGGCAGCTCAATTTATGTCTATACCAGGTGTAAATGATCGGATGGCACAAATAATCAAGCTTATTCATGATGATCCTGAAAGAATTCTAAATGTAAAAGAGATTGAATCAAGATTCAATATTTCCAATTTTACTGCAAGATCCGATTTGAAAAATTTAGTTGAGTTAGGCTTTTTGCAAGCAATTCAAGTGAATAAAAAGAAACAAAATTTTATCAGAGGAAATGATTTCAATTCATTGATTAATCTATAAAATACATGTCAATATCCCCCACATTCTTCGCGTAGATTTTTCCGCGGTGGGTGCAAGGGTATTCGTCTTTAATGATTTCATAAATAGCAGAAGATATATTGACCCTGCCTGGTTCTCCACTACTCTCTAGTCGGCTGGCAATGTTTACGGTGCTTCCCCAGATATCATACGCGTATTTCTTTTTACCTACCACACCTGCTACCACTGGTCCTACATGGATGCCAATTCTTAAATCCCATGGTGGTAATCCTTGTTCGTTTCTTTTTGCATTATTGTATTTGATCCACTCTTGTATTTCTAAACTCGCTTTTACCATACTCAAAACATGTCCACTTCTTTCTAGGGGTATTCCTCCTGCGCACATATAAGCATCTCCAATGGTCTTTATTTTTTCAAGATTGTGTTTCACTATAATTTCATCAAATGCAATAAAGCAAGCATTTAATTCTTTCACCAATTCTTGCGGACTCAGTTTTTCAGCATGGTGGGTAAACCCTTTAAAATCACTAAATAGCACGGATACTTCGTCGTAATGTCTTGGTTCTGCTTCTCCTGTTTCTTGTAATTCTTTGGCTACTTCTGCTGGTAAAATATTTAAGAGCAATCCTTCGATTTCTGCCTTTTGTTTATCAAGTAATTGATTTGTTTTTACTTTTCTTCGATAGTTTCTGTAAAGAATTGCCGCAATTATCATAATCAAAAAGAGTCCCACTAAAATGGCATTCTTTGCAAATTTTTGGCGCTTTAAATTCTCTTCTTGTAACTGATTATCTTTCGTTAATAAGTCTACTTCACTTTGTTTCTTTTGTATCTCAAAATCAAATTGTAATGTTCCTAATTTCTTATCTGTTTCAATATTGTATAAAGTATCTTTTATGGCTGCATACTTGTACTGATACACGTAAGCATTTTTATAATCGCTTGTTTGATTATACACATTAGCAAAGGACTCGTATACATTCTTTAGCTCTCCAGAGTATTGGTGTTTAAATGCCAATTTTTCAGCTTCTTTTAAATAACTCAATGCTTCCTGCCAATTCTTTTTAGAGATATTGGTTTTTGCCAATCCCATTAAGGATTGTACAATGTCTAGTGTGCCGTTTAATTTTCTAGCAATCTCTAATGCTTTTCGATGGTAAAATATAGCAAGATCAAATTTTTGTTGCCTATCGTAAACCTTACCCAGGTTATTATACGCATAAGGACTGTTCTCTGAATCATTAAATGCTTTTACTGCTTTATTAAAATAAAACAATGCCAATGAATCATTTTTTCTTACATAATAGATTTCTCCCAAATTGGCTGAAGTAGTTCCGTAAGATTCTGTATCGTTTAATTCTTCACTTAATGGCAACGATTTTAAGAAATAAGTGAGTGCTTTATCGTGTGTTGCAGGCTTTTCAAAATAAACACCACCAATATTATTAAGGGCAGATAAAATTCTCAACTTATCTTTTGTTTTTTCTGCCAGTTTCAAGGATTGCAAATAATATTCTAACGCATTGGTTAAATCTTTCTGATTAAAATAAATGGCACCAATATTATTAAGAATATTAGAAGTGCCTACTTCGTCTTTGATAGACTTAAATATTTCTAAAGACTGTTTCCAATAGTTTAATGCTTCTACATCTTTACCCTGGTAATAATAGCCGATACCAATATTTTTCAGCGCAGTGGCCAGCCCTTCTTTGTAATTCACTTTTTCTGCCAAGTCTTTTGCTTGGGAAGCAATTAAAATGGCAGAGTCTGGTGCTTTACTAAAATTGCTTTTACTTTCAGACAACAGTAGGTTTATCCTACTCGTGTCTGCTTTAGTAAATGTTATGTTATTTTCTTTTTGTGAAAATGCAAATGAAAATGGTATTAAAAATAGTACAACTAAAATCCTTTTTATTATCATAATCACAAATGCTATTAAATGGTTTATAGTTTAATGAAAGTTAATATCTCAATACCTTTTTTGCTCATTACTTTAATATAATGAACACCTTTTGGTAAATGAGCTATTTCCATTTCAATCCTATTTTTCGAAATCAATCTTGTATTTCGTTGCGGTGAAATTCTTCCTACTAAATCTACTAAAAATATTTGCTTAACAGATTCAATATCATTTTTAGTTTCTACCACAATCTTGTCTGTAGAAGGATTCGGGAATACCTTAGATTGATTAATTGGATTGATTAATTCAGCAAAAGGAATCACTTTAGCAGTATTCACTACGGTTGCTCCTGATACTGCACAATATCCGCCTGGATCGGTAACTGTTACGATGGCTTCACAAGAAGAAATATTACCAGCAACATCAGTCAATGTTAAAGTAGTAGTCACAATATTTCTATTGATCCAATTGGATGCACCACCATTGATTAAAGTAGCCGGATTGTTATTGTTAGCGGCATCGTTAATGGTAGTACCTGATCCCTCCCCAAAAGTGTAATTCAATACCAGATTGGTTTGACTAGTGCCTTGCATATCTAGTGCAATCTCAGCAGGAGATAATGATCTGCTGTACACTCTTACATCATCAATTGAACCACTGTATTGGGATCTGTAATTGGCGCCATTGTCGTCTGTTTCAGCACCTACAAAAAACTTACTAGCTAATGTATTCAATGGCCAGCCATGAGAGTTACTTGGATTGAAAGGATAAGACTGACCATTCATGTACAACACCCCATTGACACCATCAAATGTTACTGCTACATATGTCCATGTATTAAGTGGAACCACTGCAGGTGAAATATAGTCTGCATATGATCCCCAGAAAGTTAATCGATTACCGCTTTGTAAACCTATAGCAAATAGATTGCCGTTTCCGTTGCGATTGCTTTCTGGTGCCAAACCATAACCAATAATTCCCCAGTTGTTATGTATTACACTTGGATTGATCCAGGCACTAATGGTTCTTGCACTATTTCCTAATGGTAAGCTGGCAGTATTATCCGTCGCAACCACATCTTGGCCTGAAGTAAAGTTCATTGCTGAATTTCCTAAGTCTGAACAATTGAATGTAGACTTACTCAAGGTTGCTGTTACGATGCCTACATTATCTGTGCTGCCATTGTTTACTTGTGATGCAGTAATGGTAGCCGTTCCGCTATTGTCTAATACAACAGTAATTGGTTGGCAAACAACAGTTGGTGCAATGCTATCTATTACTGTAATGTTTACGCTACAAGTACTAATAACCCCATTTGCATTGGTGTTAATATAAGTATTGGTAGTAGTTCCTAGTGGGAAGGCGCTGCCACTTGCAATACCTCCAGATTGTTGCCTTACCCCTCCAATGTTTGGAATTTCTAAAATATGTCTCCAACTATCCGAAACTGGCACATCGTTCCATCTGCCATTTGAATTTGGATCGCCTATGCCTATAATGGTTGCATCTTCAAGTCCTATATAGTTATCAGGTTGTTGGCCATAAATGAAACTCCAATTTGTATAATTTACTGGTTCGCCATTCGCCCATACAAATGTTCCTTCCGTTGCAATATCATTAAGTCCGATCCAATATCCTCCTGATGCAAGATTGGTTACTAAGAACTGGTTTTCAGTAGCTGAGCCAATCGTAACCAAATGACCACCTCTTGTTGTTGCATTCGTATTGGCAACATCAAAAGTACTTGCGGCATTAGACAAGTAGTAAGCACTTCCTTTGTGTACGCCTATAAAGGTATAACCTGGAATGCTTGCACTCAAAATTGGACCACATGGAGTAGTTGTTGCTAAAGGAATATTTACAATAGCAGTAGCACTATTTAAATCTGTATTAACCGAAATATTTGCAGGACAAGGTAGAATAGGATTGCATTCTACTGTTACTACTTGGGTAGCAGTTGCGCTATTGCCAGAGGCATCTGTTACTTGTAATATTACAGGGTTCGTACCAATATTTGCACTTGTGTACACTATTTGTGATGCGGTTGATGGAGTTGGTTGTATACCAAATATTTCGTAGACATAGTTACAGTTACCTGAATATCCACCTCCGTATCTGATACCACCAATTTGTGGTATTTCCTCAATATTGATATCTAATGCAAGTACTCTTGATTGGATATTGTAGTGTGTTCCTAATTGTTGAACTGAGAATGGTGCTTTATTCCTTAAATAGAATCCATTGAATATACTACCTGCCGACATTGAAACAACAGAACTGTTATTGATTTCACTTGCAGGAATCGTTAACACTACATTTCCCGCAACGTCTAATATTTGTATATCGTTCACTAATCCACCATGAACAATGAATATTTCAGGACCAGCACCTGGTACAATTGGATTATCAAATACTACTTGGTGATTTGCTGGAGTCACATCTCCACAATCTTGAAATGCAGTACCCATATCAAAATCACCTAATACTCTCAATGCGGTTGATTCGCTCATTGTAGTAGCAGTTAAATCCCAGAAACGATTGGCATCACTTCCAGGTACAGGGTTCGCTGTAAGTGTTGATAACACCAATGTAGACTTTATTGCATTCGCTGGAGTAATGGTTTTTTGTTGACCATTATGCGTGTAAGTAATTCCAGTTATACTTCTTCCAGCAATTGTTCCGCTATT